>JADGQH010000172.1 GCA_017881985.1 Chloroflexota bacterium
GCACCAGCTCTCCGTGGTCGGATTCGACGACATCGCCGCCGCCGCCCACAGCCGTCCCTCGCTCACGACCGTGCACCAGTCGCTCCGCCTCAAGGGCTACGCGGCCGCGCGGCTGCTGCTCGACGCCCCGAGTGCGTCAGGTGCCGTGGCGGGCCGGGCCGCGGCGCCCGCTGCCGAGCCCGTGCGCGACGAGCTGGACCTGCCGGTGGAGCTCATGGTCCGGCGCTCGACGTCGGCTCCCGCCGAGGGCTGATCCCGGTGCCGCCACGCGGGCCTTGGGAGTTCGCCAAAGTCAGCTTGCCTTGGCGCCCGGCCTTGCACGCCTCGGCGACCCGGGCTACCCTCCGATCTTCCGCGACGGCCGTTGGATGAAGCGTCAGGGGAGGGACCCATGCAACGTCGACCTGCTCGTTCCGTGCGTTCGGTGCTCGTCTCGCTGGCACTCGTGGCGGTGGGCTTCGCGCCGGCCGCACCGCTTGCCATCGCCAAAGACGGTCCGAGGGAAGTCCCGAAGAACGGCCCGCTGGGCCACTTCAAGCACATCGTGGTCATCTACGAGGAGAACCACAGCTTCGACAACCTCTATGGGAACTGGGGTTCGGTGAATGGCCAGCACGTGGTCGGCCGGGCCGACGCGACGCCGGCGAACACCACGCAGCTCGCCCAGGACGGCTCGGCCTACCCGTGCCTCCTGATGAGCGACGTCAACCTCATGTCGCCCCCACTGTCGCCAGGGTGCAGCGACGCGACGTTCTCCTTCGGGACGGGCAAGCCGACGACCGCGTACCACTTCGGCAACGCCCCGTACAACATCGACCAGTTCATCCCTGCCACCGCGGCCACGTGCCCGGACCGGGATCACCTGTTCAGCTTCACGTTCGGGATTCTCGCTGGCGCCCCGGGCGGCCAGCCCGGCGGCTGCACGCGCGACCTGGTCCACCGCTTCTACCAGGAGCAGTACCAGCTCAACGGCGGAAAGATGAACCGGTACGTCACCGGCAGCGACTCGGCCGGCATGACGATGGGCTACTACGACACGACGAAGCTGCCCATCTACTCGTACCTGCACCAGAAGGGCGCGCCGAGGTACGTGATCGCCGACAACTTCTTCCAGGCTGCGTTCGGCGGGTCGTTCCTCAACCACCAGTACCTGATCGCGGCGGCCCCGCTCCCGTGGCCGGCGATCCCGGCGGGCCAGCATTCGCTGCTTGACGCGAACGGCTTCCCGAATTCCAGCTACCCGCTCTACACGCCCACGACGACGGTCGCCGACAAGTCGGGAACCCAGGCCTGTGGGCTCTCGACGACGGTGGCCGGATTCGCCTGCGGTGACGTTGCGGTCAACACCGTCCAGCCTCCTTACCAGCCCACGACCATCTTTAGTCCCCAGGTGCCGCCGGTCGATGACACGGCGAAACCCATGAACATCGGCGACGAGCTGAGCGACGCCGGCGTGTCCTGGGCGTGGTACTCCGGCGGGTGGGACAACGCCGCCGGGATCACGACCGGACCGGGCTGGACGAACGGCAGCGGGCCGACCTGCGCGGATCCGAACTCGGCGCCCGCGGCCACGGTCGGCACGACGACGGGCGGGTTCCCGTTCTGCCCGGACAAGTCCTTCCAGACCCACCACCAGCCGTTCAACTACTTCGCGCGGTACGCGCCCGGCCAGCCAGGTCGCGCCCACCTCCAGGACGAGCAGGACTTCCTTGCCGCTGTCAACGCAGGCACGCTCCCGTCTGTCAGCTTCGTGAAGCCGCTTGGGATCGACAACGAGCACCCCGGCTACACGAGCGAGCCGAACGGCAGCGACCACCTGGTCGACCTGATCAACGCGGTCGAGACCGGCCCGCAGGCCGGCAACACCCTCATCGTCGTGACGTATGACGAGTTCGGCGGGCAGTGGGACCACGTCTCGCCGCCCGGCCTTGGAACGGCCGCCGCGCCGGGGCAGTCCGACGCCTTCGGCCCCGGGTCCCGCGTGCCGACGCTCCTCGTCGCCCGCAGCCTGACGCGGTCGAACGTCGACCACACGGTCTACGACACCACCTCGATCCTCCGCACGATCGAGGCCCAGTTCGGACTCGCGCCGATCTCGACGCGCGATGCGGCCGTGAACGATCTCGGCCCGGCGGTCGCGGCGGGGCGCCCGCCGCACGGGTAGCCCTTGATCGCCGCCCCGAACGGGCCGCCGGCCAACGCCGGCGGCCCGTTCTCGTTCCCCCGGACAGGCACCGAACGCGGTCAGGCGCCGGCGACCTCGTCGGCGACGCGGCTCCCGCTCGCCAGCTCCTCCGCTGCCTCGGACGGCAGCCAGAACCAGCGGAGGTGCTCGAAATCGGCCCCGACGTCGAGCGAGTCGACTTCGAGCGCCGCGCCGCCGCTCGGCGCTGTCGTCGGCAGGCCGGCCAGGAGCGTCCCGGCTTCCGCGAGGTAGTCGGCCAGGCGTGACTCGGGCTCGCGGTGCCGATGTGCGGCATAGCGCATCACGCCGTCGTCGTAGCGGATTGCGCCGAGCGAGAGCGGCGGCTCGACGACCCCGCCGCGGTGGCTCCAGAGGCCGCTCGCCGGGTCGAATCGGTACGCGGGGAGGAGCCGCCAGCCCTCGGATGCCACCAGGTCGACCGCGTCGAGGACGTACGCGAAGACTGCCTCGCTGATGAAGTAGTTGAAGTTGACCCGAACCCAGCCGGGCTTGATCCCCTCGCAGCCGCGCGCGATCTCGCGCTCGAAGGCGTGCGAATGCTCCAGGTCGATCCCGAGCAGCCGGTGGCCGTATGGGCCTGCACACGAGCAGCCGCCGCGCGCCTGGATCCCGAAGAGGTCGTTGAGCAGCGCAACCACGTAGTTGTGGTGGAGATAGCGAGCCGGCTCGTCGCCCCGCCGATGGCGCACCACGAACGAGACGATCGAGAGTCGCTCGGCGCGCGGGTTGCCGAGGATCTCGAGGTTCGGGTTGGCCGACCAGCGGGCGATCGCCCGGTGGATGAACGACTCCTCGCGCGCACGGATCGCCTCGACGCCGACCGCCTCCTTGAGCCCGAAGACGAGGCCGGCCCGGATCGATTCGACGATCGCCGGCGTGCCGCCCTCCTCGCGCTGCTCGATGTCGGCCAGGTAGAGGTGCTCGGACGGGTTCACGTAGGCGACCGTCCCGCCGCCCGGCACCGACGGGACGCGGTTCCGGAAGAGCGCTTTGCGCGCCACGAGCAGACCCGGCGTCCCCGGACCGCCGATGAACTTGTGGGGCGAGACGAAGATCGCGTCGAGGCCGTCCCCGGCCATGTCGATCGCGACGTACGGCGCGGCCGCGGCGTAGTCCCAGCATGCCAGCGCGCCGTGCGCGTGGAGGATCGCGCTGATCCCGCGCACGTCGGACAGGATCCCGGTGACGTTGGACGCGGCGGAGAACGAGCCGATCTTCAGCGCGCGGTCCGCGTAGCGCTCCAGCTCCGCGGCGAGGTGCCCGGCGTCGATCTGCCCGTCCTGGTCTTCGTGGATCACGACGACGTCGGCCAGGGACTCGCGCCAGGGCAGCTCGTTCGAATGGTGCTCGTACGGCCCGACGAGGACGAGCGGTCGCTCCGCTTGCGGGACCATCGCTCGCAGGCTGTAGCGCTCGTCGAGGTCGGCTGGCAGGCGAATCTGCAGGACGTCGACGAGCCGGTTGATCGCGCCGGTCGAGCCCGAGCCCACGAAGATCACAGCGTGCTCGTCGGAGGCCCCAACGGCCCGCCGGATCAGCTCGCGCGCCTCTGCCCGGAAGCGGCTCGTCTGCAGGCCCGTCCCGCTCGATTCGGTGTGGGTGTTCGCGTAGAGCGGCAGGACGGCGTCGCGGAGGTAGTCCTCGATGAACGTCAGCGAGCGGCCCGACGCGGTGTAGTCGGCGTAGGTGACGCGACGGATGCCGAAGGGTCCGGCCACCGCCTCGTCATCGCCGATGACGGAGCGCCGGATCGTCTCGATGAGCGCGTCCGCGGGATCCATTGCCCCCGATCGTACGCGCTCAGGGAACCGATCATGACTGGCCGGCCCTCCGGGCGATTCCGGGGAGGACCGGCCAGGATCATTAGCTCGGGCGTCGACGCCGGGCCCGACGCCCCGCGCGGGTCAGGATCAGAAGCCGGTCACCGCGAACCAGCGCGGGCCAGCCGCCGTGTCGCCCGCGAAGAAGATCACCGGCGCGAGGCAGCTCGCCGGCAGGCTGACCATCGCGTCCACCTCGGCGTCCCCGGTCGGCGAGAACGCGACGGAATCGGACATCGCGACGACCGCGCCGCTGCACGACACGAGCGCGCGTCCGGTCGGGATCGGGTTGGTTCCCTCCTTGGGGCCTGCCGCGAGGACGAGTCCCTCGACCTCGACCTTGAGCCGGCCGCCGGACGACAGCTTCGCCTCGCCGCTGGCGATCCGCCATGCCACGCCGCCGCCGATCGCGCCCATGAACGTCTGCCCGGTGAGCGAGGCGGGGATCCCGGCAAGCGTCGCGTCCAGGATCCTGGCGTTGCCGATGTTCCCGTGATCGCCATCGCCGTTGTTGCGGTTCCCGTCCGATGCGACCACGGTACCCGCCGCCACCACGGCGGCGAGCGCGCCCGCGAGAAGCGCGATGCGGACGGAACGAGTCTTCTGCATGCGTCCGATCCTCCTGGCGTGGGCGGGGCGGTTCCCCACCACGTGAACGGGGGTACGTGACGGGAGCCCGGTCGGTTTCGCCGCTCGAAAGGGTCCATGTGGACGGACCGACGGGCCGGCTTGCCCACGACCCGTCGCGTCGCGGCCGCTAGGCTGGGCGCCGGACGCAATCGCGAGCGGAGCCGGTCGCAGCACCGAGTCGCCGCGCCGAATGGAGTACCACGCGGCCATGAGCCTCCAGATCACCGAACTTCGGAAGCGCTTCGGCGAGACGCAGGCCCTCGACGGGATCAGCTTCGCGGTCGAGCCCGGCCAGGTCTTCGGCTTCCTCGGCGCGAACGGCGCAGGCAAGACCACGACGATGCGGATCGTCCTCGACATCCTGCGCGCCGACACGGGCACCGTCACGTGGCAGGGGAAGCCCTCGACGGACCTCCCGCGGCGGACCTTCGGCTACCTGCCCGAGGAGCGCGGCCTGTACCCGCGGATGCAGGTGCTCGAGCAGCTCGTCTTCTTCGCGGGCCTCTACGGCGTGCCCCGGAAGACGGCCGCGGCCGACGTGCGCGGATGGCTGACGCGGTTCCGGGTGCCGGAATACGCCGATCGGCGCGCCGAGGAGCTCTCGAAGGGCAACCAGCAGAAGATCCAGTTCATCGCGGCGGTCCTCCATGACCCCGACGTCCTGATCATGGACGAGCCCTTCAGCGGCCTGGACCCGGTCAACGTGGCGCTCCTCAAGGCCGCCTTCCTCGAGATGCGCGAGCGCGGCAAGACCCTGATCTTCTCCACACACCAGATGGAGACCGTCGAGGAGCTCTGCGACGCCGTCGCGATCATCGACGCGGGTCGCCTGGTCGCGAACGGGCCGACCGCCGACGTGAAGCGATCCAGCGGAAAGCGCGTCGTCCGGCTGGGCGTGGCCGGGGACCCGGAGATGCCGTGGCTCGCGGAGCTCGACGGCATCCGCGTCGGCCGATCCGGGCGTGACTACAGCGAGATCGAGGTGGTGCCGCCACGCGACCCGGAGACGATCCTCCACGCGGCCATCGAGCGCGGCGAGCACGTCACCCTGTTCGAGATCGCGGATCCATCGCTGGAGCAGGTCTTCGTGGACCTGGTCGGCCGGCGGGCCGCGCCCGACGAGGAGCGCACGTTGGCCCACCTCCCCACGAACGGGAGGGCATGACGATGCACATCCGGATCGCAAACGTCGTCACCATTGCCCGCCGCGAGTACCTGGTCCGGGCGCGGACCCGCTCCTTCAAGGTCGCGACGGTCTTCCTCGTGGTGGCCGCCGTCCTCGTGACGCTGGCACCGCTGGCCGTCCGCTGGCTCGACCGCGACTCGACCGCCAAGGTCGGCATCTATACCTCGGCGACCCTCTCGTTCGACCCGATCGCGCGCCTCAACACGACCATCAACCTGCCGGCCACCCCGGGCGGCAAGGGCCCGTTCACGTTCAGCACGGTTTCGGACCCCGCCGCCGGGCGGGACGCGGTCGAGAAGGGCGATCTCTCCGCTGTCGTCGACATGACCCGCGACCCGGGTGGCGACCTCGCCTTCACGATCGTCTCGAAGGACGGCCCGACGCTGCGCATCCCGACGATCCTGCGCCAGGGCTCCAGCGTGCTCGCCACGACCGACCGTCTGCTGCGCGGCGGCTACCCGGCCGACAAGCTCGATTCGCTCGGCGTCCCCCCGACGGTCACCGTGGTCGGACCGACGCCTCCCAAGCCCGGCGAACAGCCCAAGGACTTCGCCGGTGAGCTTGGTGGGCCGCTCACCGGCCAGGCACTCGTCATCTTCCTGTTCATGGCGATCATCCTCTACGGCCAGTGGGTCGCGATGTCCGTGGCGGAGGAGAAGAGCAGCCGGGTGATGGAGATCGTCCTCAACGCGGCGAGCCCATTCGAGCTGCTTGCCGGGAAGGTGGTCGGCGTCGGCTCGCTTGGCCTGACCCAGTACGTGGCGGCGATCATCCCGGCGGTGATCGCGCTCATGCTCCAGGACCGGATCGCGGCGATCCTCCTCGGCGAGGCGGCGGCGTCGGCGGCGCCGTCGGCGTCCGGCCTGACACCGACGCTCCTGATCGCGTTTGCCGTGCTGTTCGTGCTCGGCTTCCTGCTGTACGCGGTCCTGTACGCGGCCGCCGGGTCGCTGGTGAGCCGGATGGAGGACATCAACTCGGTCGTCGCGCCGATGACGCTCGTCGGCATGGCCGGCTACCTCATCGCCGTGTACACCTCGTCCGGGCTCATCCCGGCCGATGCCGGCTGGGTGGTCATCCTCTCGTACGTGCCGTTCGTGAGCCCGTACCTCATGCTCTCGCGGTTCGCGGCCGGTCTGGCAGGCCCGCTGGACCTGGCGCTCGCGTCCG
>JADGQH010000173.1 GCA_017881985.1 Chloroflexota bacterium
CGTAGTCGTCGAGGCGGACGAGCCGCTGCTCGCCGTTGGCGAGCGTGCCGGCGACCGCGTGCGGGGAACCATCCGCGATTCCGCTGACCGTCACGAGGGTCGCGAACGGACCGGCGTCGGGGGTCTTGCGCTCGACGAGGGTCATCCCGCGAGCCTTCGCGAGGTGCGCGGCATTGACGAGGTTGACCCGCTCCGTCGTGGTGCCGTCGAGCAGGCCGCGCAGGACCGCCGCCTGGAGGGGCGTCACGTCGTGGGCCGCCAGCTCGCCGGAAACCTCGAGCGTGAGCGTCTCCACGGCTCCGCGCGCGAACTGCGCGTAGAAGCGACCCAGGGTTTCCGCGAGCGGAAGGTACGGCGCGATGGCCCGCGCGGTCTCCGGGGTCAGCAGGGGCGCGTTCACCGCGTAGCGCGCAGGGCGGCCGTCGAGCACGTCGAGGACTTGCTGGGACGCCTCCTCGGCCACGAGCACCTGCGCCTCGGCGGTCGACGCGCCGAGATGCGGCGTGAGAACCGTGTTCGGCGCCTCGAGGAGCGGGTTGCCCGTCGGGGGTTCCGCCGTGTACACGTCGATGCCGGCGCCCGCGATCGTGCCGGCGTGGAGGGCCGCCGCCAGAGCCGCCTCGTCGACGACCGCGCCGCGGGCGACGTTGAGGAGGAAGGCCGACGGCTTCATCCGGGCAAGCTCGGCCTCGCCGATCAGGCCCTTCGTGGTCTTCGTGACCGGGACGTGGAGCGTGACCGCGTCGGAGCGCTCGAGGAGCTCCTCGAACGGGACGAGCTCGATCCCGTGGCGCGCCGCCTGCTCGACGGAGACGAAGGGGTCGCTGCCGATCACGATCATCTCGAGGCCGCGCGCGCGATCGGCGATCGCCTGGCCGATCTTCCCGAGGCCCACGATCCCGAGCGTCTTTCCGCGCAGCTCGTTCCCGGAGAACGCGCTGCGCTTCCACTCGCCGCGCCGCATCGAGGCGTCCGCCGCGGCGACCTTGCGGGCGAGCGCGAACAGGAGGGCCAGCGTCAGCTCGGCCGCCGCGATCGTGTTCCCGGTCGGCGCATTCACCACGGTGATCCCGGCGCGGGTCGCCGCGTCGAGGTCCACGTTGTCCACGCCCACGCCGGCCCGGCCGATCACCGTGAGGCGGGTGCCGGCCGCGATCATGTCCGCGTCGACCTTCACCTGGCTGCGGACCACGAGGGCGTCGTACTCGGGCAGGATCGCCCGGTACGCCTCCGGCGTGAGGCCCACCTTCTCATCGACGTCGTGGTGCTGACGGAGGATCTCGACCCCCTCCTTCGCGAGGGGCTCCGCGACGAGGATCCTCATGCCGGGACCCCGGCCGTCGCCGGATCGAGCCTGGCCGTCGCACGACCGGCCCCGACCGTGGCGAGGACGGCGCGCTGGGCTGCGGCGATGGCCGCGCCCGGCTCCACGGGCCGCCCGAACGCGAGGGCGACCTCCTCAAGGACGCCGATCGCGCCGAGGATGTCGTCCAGGTTGACCGCCCCGAGGTGGCCGACCCGGAAGATCCTGCCCTTCAGCTTGCCCTGGCCCCCGGCAAGGACGACCTGGCGCGCCTTCACCTCGCCGTTGAATGCCTTCCAGTCGAGGTCATCCGGGATCCAGGCAGCCGTCACCGTGTTCGAGGCGAACGAAGCGTCTGCCAGGAGCCGGAACCCGAGCGCCTCGAGCCCGGCCCGCGTTGCCGCAGCGCAGGCAGCGTGGCGCCCGAAGACCCCGGCCGGCGTCTCGGCCTCCATCAGCTCGAGGCCGGCGTCGACCTGGTACATGACGGCGACCGCCGGTGTCCACGGTGTCTGGCCGGTGGCCGCCGACTTCCGCGCGTCGCGAATGTCGAAGTAGAAGCGCGGCATCCGCGCCGCGTCGGCGGCAACCCAGGCCCGCTCGGAGAGGGCGATCATCGACATCCCGGGTGCGGCCATCCATGCCTTCTGGGAGCCGGTCACGACCACGTCCAGGCCCCAGGTGTCCATCTCGAAGGGGACAGCGCCCAGTGCCGAGACGCCGTCCACGAGGATGAGCGCCTCGGGTGCCAGCTCGCGGACGACGGCGGCGAGTGCCGCGATCGGGTTTGTCACGCCGGTCGAGGTCTCGTTGTGGGTCAGCAGCACCGCCCGGTAGTCAGCGTCGGCCGTGAGGTGGGCCCGCAGGGCGGCCGGATCGGCGGCCATGCCCCACTCGGTCTCGAGGCGGGTGACGTCGGCGCCGTAGACGCTCGCGATCTTCGCGAAGCGATCGCCGAACGCGCCGGTCGGGAGCGCGAGCACGCGATCGGCGGGGGAGAGGGCGTTGACGATGGCCGCCTCGAGGCCGCCGGTCCCGGCGGCCGTCAGGAGGAGCACCTCCTGCTCGGTCCCGAAGAAGACCCGCATGCGGCGGTCGATCCGGGCGAGCAGCGCCGCGAACTCGGGGCCGCGGTGATTGATCATCTGGCGGCCGCCGGCCTCACGGACCGATGGCGGCAGGTGGGTCGGGCCGGGGATCCGGAGGTTGGGCTCGAATCGGTACACGGCGGGGGCCTCCTTGTCGGGCGGTCGATCGCGGCCGTCCGCGCCCGGGGGCGCGCACGAGCTTTCTTGAGGGTAGGGGAGGGGGCGCCGGGTCGTCCAGCGTGGTATATATGCGCGCATATGCCTGCCTTGAAGCGGACCACGATCCTGGCCGAGCCCGACCTCCTCGACCGGCTCGACCGTTACGCGCGCCGCACCCGATCCACGAAGACCGCCGTGATCGCCGCCGCGCTGGAGGCGTACCTGTCCTCCCGCGAGGACGCACCCCCGCTCTCGTTCATCGGCGTCGGGCGGAGCACCCACGGCCGCCTCTCGCTCGATGCCCGCCGAATTGCCGGCCGCGAGGTCGGGACGCGCCGGCGGGCGGACGGCGGCGGCTGACCCGATGGCCGTGTTGCTGGACGTGTCGGCGATCGTCGCGGCGGCCGACACGGCGGACCTCAACCATGCGTCCGCGAAGGCCTGGTTCGGGCGCGTCGACGAGCCCCTCCTGCTTGGCGCCCTCTCCCTCGGCGAGGCCGACCATGTCCTGCAGCGCGAGCTGGGGCAGCCGGCGACGCTGGCGCTCCTCGAGGCGCTGACGAGCGGGGCAATCCGGGTGGTCGCGCCGACCGACGCGGACCTTGTCACTGCCGTTGCGCTCCTCGTCGAGCATGCCGAGCACCACCCGCGGCTGTCGGATGCGCTCCTCGTCGCAGCCGCCGCCCGGCTCGGGGTGCGACGGATCGCGACGTTCGACCGGCGGCCGCTGGCGGTACTGGCGCCGCGCGGCGCGCGCGGCGAGCGGCTCCTCGACCTGGAGCCCTGACCAGGAACCCGCCGGCTGCCCACGGGCCGTGACGAGAGACCCGGCGCAGTCCGATGCGACCCTCCCTCGCGTAGGACCAGGCGGCAGCGCTGGGCGTTGTGGCCGTGGCCGTGTCTGGGGCGACGCGCCGTCGATGGGTCGCGGTTCCCTCGGTCCAGGCGGCAGCCTCGGCGAGGATCGAACCCGCTGCGATGACGTGCCGCTCCCCGGAGGAGAGCCGGCACGCGAGACGCAGCGCCTCCGGGTCGCGACCCGCCTTGGTTTCAGTGCGCGCGCGTGCCAGCGGCTCGTGGCTTGTGGGTGACTCCGGCCCGAGCTCCTCGCCGTGGGACGTCTCCAGCCAGCAGGCGGCCAGGTGCCCCGATCTACTCGCTCGGCCAGTGGATCGGATCCTCTCGTGGCTTTCCGCAGCCTGGCAGTGCGCAGTGGGGGGTGCGCAAGCTGGCAGCCGCGACGGCAAACGCCGCGGCCATCGGGACGTCTTCCCGAAAGGAACCGAGGGCAAGGCCGGAGCGCGCGTCCGTCGGTGGAGCGAAATCATGCGGCCCACTCGCGCTCGCATGCACCTTCGGAGATCGCCGAAGTCGCACCATGAACCTACCTCCTTGTCCCGCGACCCTGAACCCTCCTGCGATCCGCGTCATTGATGCCCCGCCGCAACGCCGGCTCGCCACTCGCCGGAGCCCTCTTCATTCACAGCCTCTGAATCCGACGGTCACGAGGCGATCGTCGCGGCCGTGCCCGCGGCCCTCGCGAATGATGAGGTCCGCGTCGAGCAAGACCGTGCTGTCTCACCGAATGCAATCCCGCGCCGGGCGATGTTGGCAGCCTCGTTCTGAGCGCCCCCCTCGATGTCGTCCGCGGTCACGTCGGCACCCTACCAGCTCCTTCGTCACCGCGGCTCATCACCTCGTCGAACGAAGCCCGGCGGTCCGCGCCTGCGGTCGCGCTAGCCGTTCGTCCGAGGCGGTCTCTCCCTGCGGGCTTTCCGCTCGGCCATCCGCGCCTTTATGCCGGCCTCCGCGCCCTCTCCGGACGGCTGATACCAGCCGCCGGCCATTCCCCGCGGCAGGTACGCCTGGCCGGCCGCGCCGTCGGCCTCGTCGTGCGGGTTTCGGTAGGTCCTGGCCGCCGGCCGGAGGTGCCCGGGAACCGGGCGCGGCCCGCGCGCCCGGAGCTCGTCGCGGACCGCGAAGAACGCTCGGCCGGACGCCGCGGACTTGGGCGACGCGGCGAGGAACGCGGCCGCCTGCGCGAGCGCGTAGAGGCCCTCGTCGTTCGTCTCCGCGCCGATCTTCTCGACCGCGGTGAGCGCCGCGACGGCGAGCGGCAACCCCGCGGGGTCCGCGTTCCCGACATCCTCCGACGCCGAGATCACGAGCCGGCGCGCGAGATACCTCGGGTCCTCGCCCGACTCGAGCGCTGTCGCGAGCCACCAGAGGGCCGCGTCGGGGTCCGAGCCGCGGACGCTCTTGATGAGCGCGCTGACGACGCCCGACCGGTCATAGCCGAGCATCGGCGACTGCGCCGCCCGCGCGACGTCGGCGGACTCGACGACAAGCGGATGGGAGACGTGATCGGTCGCGTCGGCCGCCGCGTCGACGCCGGCAGCGCCATCGACCCTGCTCGCCATGTCGAGCGCGCGCCGTTCGGCGAGCGCCGCGGCCGTCTCCAGGAGCCCGAGCATCCGGCGCGCGTCGCCCGACGCGTACCCGACGAGCTGTCGTTCCGCGGCCTCGTCGAGCGCGTACGCGCCCGCAAGCCCGAGCTCCGTATCGGCGAGCGCGCGCGCGGCGATCGTCGCGAGCTCCGCCTCACCGAGCGGATTGAGGCGGAATACGCGGAGCCGCGAGAGGAGCGGCGGCGTGATCCCGCCCGCGATCGGTGGCTCCGTCGTTGCGCCCACGAGCACGATCGTGCCCGCCTCGACGTGCGGGAGAAGCGCGTCCTGCTGCGCCTTGCTGTAGCGGTGGACCTCGTCGAGGAAGACGACCGTCGTCCGGCCCTCCAGGGCCGCAGCGCTTCGGGCCTCTTCCACGACGCCACGCAGGGTCGCGACGCCGTCGGTCGTGGAGTTGAGCGGCGCAAAGCGCGCCCCGATCGCCTCCGCCAGGAGCCGGCCGATCGTGGTCTTCCCGGACCCGGGGGGACCCCACAGGATGCACGACGGGAGGCGGCCGCCCTCGACCAGGCGGCGCAGGGTGGCGCCAGGCCCCAGGAGTGCATCCTGGCCGACGACCTCGTCGAGGGCGCGCGGCCGCATCCGGTCGGCCAGCGGCCGCATGCCGTCCGGCGGGGCGAACAGGGGGACCGGCGCAGCTCCGGACGTGCGGCGGGCCACGAATTCGTGCTCCCGGGCCGCGGTCAGGCGACGGGCAGTCGGGTCAGACGACCCGGCCGACCCCGGCGATCTGGGCGACGGCGAATGCGACGAACAGGATCGCGAAGATCCCCACGAAGACGATCGCGATACGCCGGAGGTCGCGCTGCACGTAGGTGTACTCGTCGGCCGCGACGATCGCGAGCGTGCTGACGGCGCGACTGCGTCCCCGGGCCGGCACGTCCGCCGCGGCGCTGCGGCGACGATCGCGAACCCGATCGAGCGACGCGCTTGCCTGGCGCTCCTCGTCGACGATGCGCGCCTCGATCTCGGCCGCGCGGGCCAGCTCGTCGTCGGTGAGCGTGCCGCTCGGCCGCGGCGGCACCGGGACAGGGGAGAGCGCGGCGGACGGTCGGCCGGATGGGCCCTTCGAAGGGGGCCGCTGCCCCGGTCGCGTGCTGCCGCGCTGGCGCTTCGCCATGCTGAGGTTGGCCTCCTGGATCTTCGCGGCACCCGGGTCCGGGCGCACTCGGTTCGGGCGTGCTCGGGTGGTGGCGCACACGCGCCCGCCGACGCCGAAGGATAGCACCGCGGGCCGGTGGCGGGCCGGAGCAGGGGGCGCCGGATAAGCAGGCCCTGCTAGACTCGCGGGAGCCCCACCGGAGGATCCGTGAGCGATCTCAACGCGCTCGTCAGCGCCAATATCGGCCCGATCGTCGGCCTCCTGGTGATCGCCCTCGCGATCCTCGCCGGCGTGCTCGTGGTCGTGGCCCGGCGTGCCCGTCGCCTCGAATCCCAGCTCGCCTCGCTCACCCGCGGCGACGACGGCGAGAACCTCGCCGAGATTCTCGAGGCGCACCTCGACAAGGTCTACGCCGTGGCACGCCGCCAGGACGAGCTCGACGGCCGCGCCGTCGCCCTCGAGGCCCGCGCCCGCCACACGCTGCAGGGCCTCAGCCTCGTCCGCTTCAACAACTTCGACGACACCGGTGGGAACCAGAGCTTCGCCCTTGCCGTGTCGGACCCCGAGGCGAACGGCGTGGTCATCTCCAGCCTGCACGCTCGCAACCAGACCCGCGTCTACGCGAAGGCCGTGGCCCGCGGCGTCGCCGAGGGCGCGCTGTCCGCGGAGGAGAGCAACGCGTTGCGCGAGGCGACCACCCGGGCGCTCGGTCGCTGACGGAGCGGACGTGACCCGCCACGTAGCCGCGGGTCCCGCGATCACGCCCGGGGGGCTGTCGATGACGCCCCGGGGCGGTCGATGACGCGCGGGGTCCGGGCGGCCGGTGCACGCCGCGGCAGCGCGCCGCGCGCGCCGA
>JADGQH010000002.1 GCA_017881985.1 Chloroflexota bacterium
GGGACGGCAGCGGTCGCCTGTTCGCGGTGGAGCAGGCAGGCACGATCCGCGTGATCCGGGATGGCCGGCTGCTGAGCCAGCCCTACCTCGACCTCCGGGACCGCGTCTCCTCGGGCGGTGAGCGCGGCCTGCTGGGACTTGCGTTCGCGCCGACTTTCGCGCGGGACGGCCGCTTCTTCGTTGACGCGACCGATCCCGACGGGAACACGTTCGTGGCCGAGTTCCGGGCGCCGAACCCGGCCGCGGACGTCGCTGCGGCAACGGACGTCGCTGCGGCAACGGACGTCGCAGCGGCAACGGGGCGAGTCATCCTGCGGATCGCGCAGCCGTTCCCCAATCACAACGGCGGCGGGATAATCGCCCGCCCGGACGGCACCCTGTGGATCGGGACCGGTGACGGTGGGTCGGGCGGCGACCCGCTGGGGAACGGTCAGGCCCGGACCACACTGCTCGGCAAGCTCCTGCGGATCGATCCGACCGCAGCCGGGGACGCCCCGTATACGGTCCCCCGGGACAACCCGTTTGCGGGCCGATCCGATATCCGCGGGGAGATCTGGGCACTCGGCCTGCGGAACCCCTGGCGCTTCTCGTTCGACCGGGCCACCGGAGATCTGTGGATCGGCGATGTCGGGCAGGACCGCTGGGAAGAGGTGGACCGCGTCCGCGCCGGCGACGCGAGCGGCCGCAACTTCGGGTGGAACGTGATGGAAGGCCGGCACTGCTTCTCCCCCGCCGAGGGCTGCCCCACGGCGGGCTTCACGCTCCCCGTCGCGGAGTACGACCACGGCCAGGGCTGCGCGATCACCGGCGGATTCGTCTACCGGGGGGCGGCGATCCCGGCGCTCGTCGGCACGTACCTGTACGCCGACTCGTGCTCGGGGCGCCTGTGGGGGCTCGACGCGGCGGCTGAGGACCCCGAACCGCGGCTGCTCGCGAGCACCGGTGCCAGCATCGCCTCCTTCGGCGAGGACGATGCCGGCGAGCTGTACGTGACGGACATCGTGGGCGGGACGATCTCGCGGATCGTCGCTGCACCGTAGCCCCGGGTCGCGGGTCCGTGGCCGGGGGCGAGCGGCGCCCCGGCATCGGCGCGGACGCGGCAGGCGAGCCGCACCGCCGGCCCGGACCGATTGCCGGTCAGGCGCGAAGCGTTCCCTCGACGCGGGTCACGGCCCGGCCGGCGACACCGACGCGGTCGCCGCGGAGAATGACGTCCACGACGCCGCCGCGATCCGACACCTGGAACGCCCTGAACGAATCGCCGAGGCGCGGCGCCCAGAACGCGGCAAGCGCGCAGTGGGCCGAGCCGGTCACCGGATCCTCGGGGATCCCGTCGGCCGGGCAGAAGTAGCGCGAGACGATCGCGGCGCCCGGCACGTCGGAGCGCGCCGTGGCGATGAGCCCGTTGGGGAGGGACAGCAGCCAGGCCTGGTCAGGCGCGAGTCCTCGAAGGTCGTCCGCCGACGTGAGCTCGACGAGCAGGTTCGTGGCGCCGCTGCCCACGAAGACCGGCTCGCAGCCGAGCGCAGTCTTCAGCCCCTCGGGCGGCTCGACCTCCCGGACCCGGTCGACCGGGAGATCCAGCTCGATCCGGCGGTCAGCGAGCCGGACGGACGAGAGCGCGCCGCTCCGCGTCAGGAAGCGCGCCGGCTCTCCCTCTGCCAGGCGGCCGCTCTCCCAGAGCACGTGGGCGCTCGCGAGGGTGGCATGACCGCACAGGTCCACCTCGACCGTCGGCGTGAACCAGCGGAGGTTCCACGATCCCGGGCCAGCCGGCCCGACGAATGCCGTCTCCGAGTGGCGCAGCTCCGCGGCGACCGCCTGGCGCCAGGCATCGTCGCGAGGCTCGTCGAGGAGCACCACCCCGGCCGGGTTGCCGGTGAACGGCGGCTCGGCGAAGGCGTCGACGATGAAGACGGGAAATCCTGCGGGAAGTGACACTCCCCGCAGGATAGCGGCGCTCCGGGCGTCAGTCGCGACGCCCCCGGGCGTCGGACGTGACGTCGCCGGGGATCAGTCGATGAGGTAGACGACGCTCACCGAGACGTCGACCTCGTTCGTGCCGACCTGGACGGGCGTTGACGGGGCGGCCGCATCCTTCGCCCCGCCTGCCGCGAAGTAGGGCGTCGGGACCGGGACCGACCCGGACTGCTCGCTGATCGACGAGACACCCGTGATCGAGACGCCGGCGGCCTTCGCGAGCGCATCCGCCTTGGCCCGTGCGTTCTTCATCGCCGCATCGCGCGCCTGCGCCTCGGGCGATGCCGGGTCGTCGACGCGGAACGTGATGCCGTCGAGCGTGGTGGCCCCGGCGGCGAGGGCGCCATCGATCACGTCGGAGATCGTGTCGAGCTTTCGAACGGTCGCGGAGACCGCATTCACGATCTGGTAGCCGGTGAGGCGCGGCGCGTTGCCGTTCGAGTAGTCGTAGACCGGCTGGAGGGAGAGCGATGTCGTCTGGATGTCCTTGTCGGCAATGCCGGTCTTCTTGAGCGCGGCGATGACGCCAGCCATCGCGGTCGCTGCGGCCGACTGGGCATCGCGGACCTTGGTGCGCGTGAGCGTGACGCCGACGCGGACGTCGGCGACGTCCGGCGTGGTGGTGACGCGCCCGATGCCGCTCACGCTGATCGTGTGCTCGGGCGTGGTGGTCGTGCCGTCGACGGCGCGGGCGGGCCGCATCGCAAGGGCCGGGCCGAACGCGACGGCGAGGGCGAGACCGGCGAACGCCCCGACGGCGAGCCAGCCGAGGCGGGGTCGGGCCGTGGAACCGGTGAGCGAGGTCATGGAGGGGCTCCTTCGGGCGGGCTGCCAGGGTGGCAGGCGGCGGGTCCGGACCCCTGACGCACACGAGCGTCGATCGGTTCCGCGGGCGATATCGCGGCCGAGTGTCGCGAACCCACCGCCGACCGGCCACGGCCCTCCGCGACGTGAACCCCTCGTCAGAAGGCGAGCGGGTCCATCTTCTCCGGGTCGATGCCGAGCGCCTCGATCGCGGCGGCCACGTCGGCCGCGGCAAGCTCGCCGCACCGTGCGAGCGCGGTCAGCGCCGCCAGCGCGACGCTCGCGGCGTCGATCTCGAAGAGCGCCCGGAGCGCCTCGCGCGTGTCGCTGCGCCCGAAGCCCTCGGTCCCGAGGGAGACGTAGCCGGCGGGCAGCCAGCGGCCCAGCAGGTCCGGGAGCGCCTTCAGCCAGTCCGAGACGAGCACGACCGGACCGCCCTCCGGCCCCAGCACCTGCGACACGTACGGGGTCCGCGGCGGCTCGGTCGGGTGGAGCCGGCTCCAGCGCTCGGCCTCGAGCGCGTCGACGCGGAGCTGCTGCCAGGACGTCGCGCTGTAGACCTCGGCCGCGATCCCGAAGCGCTCGGCGAGGAGGGCGCGTGCGGCCACCGCCTGCTGGAGGATCGCTCCGGAGCCGACGAGCCGGACCCGTCCCTTCGCGCCACCGTCGACGTCGGGCGCGGCGAGGACCCGGTAGATCCCGCGCACGATCCCCTCGCCGACGCCGTCGGGCGCGGCCGGCATCGCGTAGTTCTCGTTGTAGAGCGTGACGTAGTAGTAGACATCCTCGCCCCGCCCGTACATCCGCTCGATCCCGTCGCGGATGATGACCGCCAGCTCGTACGCATACGCCGGGTCGTAGGCGCGGATGCTCGGGACGGTGGACGCGAGGAGCTGGCTGTGCCCGTCCTCGTGCTGGAGGCCCTCGCCGTTCAGGCTGGTCCGGCCGGCGGTCGCCCCGAGCATGAAGCCACGGCCGCGCGCGTCGGCCAGCGCCCAGGCCTGGTCGCCGGTCCGCTGGAACCCGAACATCGAGTAGAAGATGTAGAAGGGCAGCATCGGCTCGCCGTGCGTCGCGTACGACGTGGCAGCCGCCTGGAGGGACGCCATCGAGCCGGCCTCGGTGATCCCCTCCTCCAGCACCTGGCCGTCCTTCGCCTCGCGATAGGAGAGCACCAGCTCCGAGTCGACCGGCTCGTAGTGCTGGCCCCCGCTGGCGTAGATCCCGACCTCCTTGAAGAGCGGATCCATGCCGAACGTGCGCGCCTCGTCCGGGATGATCGGGACGACCCGCTTGCCGAAGCCCGGGTCGCGCATCAGGTTCCGCAGGAGCTTGGCGAAGACCATGGTGGTGCTCACGGCGGTCGTCGAGCCGGCCGCGAACTCGCGGTCGGTCTCCGGCGCCGGGGCCGGCAACGGCCGGCTCCGCACGATCCGCTTCGGGAGCCCGCCGCCGAGCGCGCGCCTGCGCTCCATCAGGTAGCGCATCTCCTCGGACTCGGGGCCCGGGTGGTAGTAGGGGGCTTCGGCGAGCTGCTCGTCGGGGATCGGGAGCTCCAGCCGATCGCGGAAGATCCGCAGCTCCGCCTCGGACAGCTTCTTCGCCTGGTGGGTGATGTTGCGCCCTTCGACGCTCGAGCCGAGCGTCCAGCCCTTGATCGTCTTGGCCAGGATCACCGTCGGCGCGCCCTGGAACTCGGTCGCCAGCTTGTACGCCGCGTAGAGCTTGCGGTAATCGTGGCCGCCCCGGCGCAGCCGCGTCAGGTCGTCGTCGGAGAGGTGCTCCACCAACCGGCCCAGGCGCGGGTCGGGACCGAAGAAGTGCGAGCGGATGTAGGCACCGCCCGCCACGGAGTACTTCTGGAACTCGCCGTCGACGGTCTCGTTCATCTTGTTGACGAGCGTCCCGTCCGTGTCGCGGGCCAGCAGGTCGTCCCATTCGCGACCCCAGATCACCTTGACCACGTTCCAGCCGGCGCCGCGGAAGATGCCCTCCAGCTCCTGGATGATCTTGCCGTTGCCGCGGACCGGGCCGTCGAGCCGCTGCAGGTTGCAGTTGACGACGAACGTCAGGTTGTCGAGGCGCTCGCGACCGGCCACCCACAGCGCGCCGAGCGCTTCCGGCTCGTCCATCTCGCCGTCGCCGAGGAATGCCCAGACGCGCGAGTCGCTGGTGTCCGCGATGCCGCGGTGGAGCAGGTAGCGGTTGAAGCGCGCCTGGTAGATCGCCGCGATCGGTCCGAGGCCCATGCTGACGGTCGGGAACTCCCAGAAGTCGGGCATCAGGCGCGGGTGCGGGTACGACGAGAGACCCTGTCCCGGGCGCACCTCGCGCCGGAAGTGGTCGAGCTGGGAGGCGCTCAGGCGCCCTTCCAGGAAGGCCCGCGCGTACATCCCCGGCGCCGCGTGGCCCTGGTAGAAGATCTGGTCGCCCGAGCCGTCGTCCTTGCCGTGAAAGAACCAGTTGAAGGCAACCTCGTACAGGCTCGCGGAGCTGGCGTAGGTGGAGAGGTGGCCGCCGATCCCCGGCGAGGCGATGTTGGCCCGGAGGACCATCGCAACGGCGTTCCAGCGGACGAGGCGCCGGATGCGCCGCTCGATCGCCTCGTCGCCGGGGAAGTAGGGCTCCTGCTCCGGGCTGATCGTGTTGATGTAGCGGGTCTGGGTCAGCGGCGGCAGCCCGATGTGGGTCTGGCGCGCCCGCTTGAGGAGCTTGTACATGACGAAGCGGGCGCGATCGGCGCCCTCCTGCTCGACGAGGTCGTCGAACGAGGCGATCCAGTCCCGGGTCTCGTCCGGATCCACGTCCGGCAGCTGGTGCTTGAACTCGTCCGAGTACATGACGGGAACTCCTGGCGTGAGACGCGGGTCAGGCTGCGCCGGGCCGCGGGCGGGCGGTCGCGCGCGCCTCACGGGGCTCGGGACGGAAGCGGGCCGACATTGCCCGGAGCGTAGCCCATCCCGCGACCGGACGCCCGCTCAACCGCTGGGGTAGAGTCGGGCCATGCAGCCGGACTACGATGCGACGACCGCGCTCATCGTCGTGGACGTCCAGAACGACTTCGCTGACCCGGCCGGCAGCCTGAGCGTCGCCGGCGGCGATGGGATCGTTCCGTACCTCAACGCCCAGATCGCCGCGGCGCTCGACGCCGCCGCCTTCGTCGCGTACACGCAGGACTGGCATCCGCCGTCCACCCCGCATTTCGTCACATCAGGTGGCCCGTGGCCCGTCCACTGCGTCGCCGGGACCTGGGGTGCCGCGCTCCACCCGGCGCTGACGCCGGACGCGGGACCGTCCGTCCGGAAGGGCGCGAACGGCGAGGACGGCTACTCCGGCTTCTCGATGCGCGATCCGGGCGCCGGGGACCTCGTGCCGACCGAGCTCGCCGGGCTGCTGCGGGCGCATGGGACCCGCAGGGTCGTCGTGTGCGGGCTCGCCACCGACTACTGCGTCCGCGACACCGCCCTCGATGCACTCGCCCTCGGGTATCCGACGAGCGTGCTCGTCGCGGGGGTCCGTGCGGTGGACCTGCGACCGGGCGACGGTGACGCGGCCCTCGCCCGCCTCGTCGCGGCCGGCGCCACGCTCGTCCCGCCGACGGCCACCTCGACGACCGCGATTGGTGTATCGCCGGCCGCCTCGACCGCCCCGGAGCCCGTGGCATGACCCGCCTGCGGGACCTGGCGTTCCTCGCGGTGGCGGGCGTGGGTGCCGCCGTGACCGCCGAGCGCTGGCTGGGGTCGATCATCGCTTCCGGCGACGGGCCGGACCCGACCATGAAGATGGTGATCGCGATCGACGCGCCGATCGAGACCGTCTGGGAGGCGATCTCGGACATCGAGCGCCAGCCGCTCTGGATGCGCGAGATGAAGTCGGTGCGGCTGCTCACCCCGGGCCCGGTGGGAGTCGGGACGCGCGGCGAGGCGGACGTGCGGATCTTCCTGATCGGCGTCGTGGATCCGGTCGAGATCGACCAGTACGAGCCGCCGGTGGCCTTCGGCATCCGGCACGTCGGCGTCTTCGCGGGGTCCGGGCGGATCAGGCTCGAGGCGCTGGACGCGCGCCGCACGCTCGTGCGCTGGGACGAGCGGCTGATCCCGCCCGCCTTCCCGAACATCGGCCAGATCCTCCAGAAGCCAATCCTGGGCGCGATCTTCCAGGCCGACCTCGAGCGGCTCAAGGAGATGGTCGAGGCGCGCCATGCCGAAGCGATCGGCGGCACGGGAGCCGACGCCGGCTGACCGGACCCGGAGCGGGCCGGCGGGCCGCGCGCGCTCCGCCCCTCCCCCACCCCGTCACCAACCCCGCAACGGAGGGTCGCCGATGGAGCTCCACCTCGTCGACGCGACGTACGAGCTCTTCCGGGCCCACCACGCTCCGCGCCCGCCGGTCCGCGGCCGCGACGGGATGCCGCTGACCGCCGTCGCCGGCCTCTCCGGGACGCTGCTCGCGCTGGTGCGCGACGAGGGCGCCACACACGTCGGCTGCGCCCACGACCGGGTGATCCGCTCGTTCCGTAACGACCGCTGGCCCGGCTACAAGAGCGAGGTCGGCGTCCCGGCGGAGCTGCTCGCCCAGTTCCCGGTTGCCGAGGAGGCGATCCGGGCGCTCGGGTTCGTGCTCTGGCCGATGGTCGAGTGGGAGGCCGACGACGCGCTCGCGACCGCCGCCGTTCAGTGGGCGGACGCGCCCGGGGTGAGCCGGATCCTCGTCTGCACGCCGGACAAGGACCTGGCCCAGGTGGTCCGCGCTGGCCGCGTCGTGCTGCGCGACCGGCGGCGCGACATCACGTATGACGAGGCCGGCGTGCGGGCCAAGTGGGGCGTGCCGCCGTCGGCGATCCCCGACTACCTGGCGCTCGTGGGCG
The DNA here is from genome assembly GCA_017881985.1 of Chloroflexota bacterium. Lineage (GTDB taxonomy): Bacteria > Chloroflexota > Limnocylindria > Limnocylindrales > CSP1-4 > CTSoil-043. The sequence continues at coordinate 7,652 of JADGQH010000002.1, forward strand.
ACGCCGCGGACGGCTTCCCCGGCATCGCCGGCTTCGGGTCGAAGGGCGCCGCGGCGCTGCTCACCGCCTTCGGGACGCTCGAGGGGATCAGGGATGCAGCCGTCGGGACGTGGCCATCCTCCGTCCGGGGCGCGGAACGGATGGCGGCGACGCTCCGCGACCGCTGGCCGGACGCCCTCCTCTTCCGCGACCTGGCGACGCTTCGCATCGACGTTCCGCTCGACACGCACGGCCCGGACGCGCTGCGCTGGGAGGGCGCGGACCCAGAAGCCTGGCCGGCATTCTGCGAGCGCTGGGGGCTGCCCGGCCTTTCCGGACGACCGCACCGCTGGCGGCCGGCCGCCTGAGCTCCCGGCCGCACGCCGACGCTACCCCTCGCGGAGGAGCTCGAGCAGACGGGCGTGGTGGAGCGCGGGTGCGGCGAGGACGCCCATGCCGCGGGTCGGCGCGGCGAGGTCGAACCACGGCCCGCCGTCGAGGTCCGTCACGCGGGCGCCGGCCCGCTCCGCGATGAACCCGGCCGCGGCGACGTCCCACGCGGAGAGCCCGATCGACTGGCAGAACGCGTCGAAGCGCCCATTCGCGACGTAGGAGAGCGAGAGCGCCGCCGAGCCCATCGTGCGCGACACCCGGATCTCGCGACGAACCCGGGCGATCCGCCGGGCACGGGCGCGGCCGCCGATGTTGAGCGACATCACCACGTCGGACAGGCGCTCCTTGGCCGAGACACGGACCGGGCGGTGGTCGAGCGTCGCGGGGCCATCGGCGGCGGCCGCGAGCGTCTCGCCACGCAGCGGATCGTGGACGGCACCCACGACGGGCCGGCCATCGACGACGAGCGCGAGCGAGACGCAGAAGAACGGCAGGCCGTTGGCGAAGTTGATCGTGCCGTCGACCGGGTCGCAGACCCAGACCCGCGCCGCGACCGTCGCGTCGCGGCCGGATTCCTCGCCGTAGAACGCATCGTCGGGGAAGCGTTCGGCCAGGCCGGCCCGGACGAGCGCCTCGGCGGCATGGTCCACCTCGGTCACGATGTCGTGGGCGCCCTTGTACGCGACCGGGCCGCTGTCCTCGTAGCGGGCGGCGACGAGCCTGCCGGCCGACTCCACGAGCTCGACAGCGACGGCGAGCTCCGGGCTCCAGCGAACCGTCGCGGGCGTGTCGCCGCTGCGCGACCCGGGGTTCACCGGGAGCAGTCCACGGCGAACGTCCGGGCGTCGGTCCCCAGGTCGACCACGCGCTGCGTGAACGTCAGCGTCTGGCCGGCGGCGATCGACGGGGTCCTGACGTACGTCTCGACGGGCGGGTTGCCCAGGTACGCCGGATCCCAGACGCGGCAGGTCGCCTGCCCGTCTCGTCGGCCGGCATTCGCGACGGCGAGGGTCAGCACGATCCCTCCGTCGGCCGGCGTCGCCGAGACCAGGCGCCCGTCGAACGGGCCCACCCCCCCGACGAAGATCGTGGCCGCGACGAGCATCGCCACGACCGCGAGCGCGATCCCCGCGAACACGGTCCCGTGCGCCTGCGACGCGGCCGGCTGCTCGAGCCCCGCCGGGTTGCACGCGGCGCACAGGGCGTCCGCGAGCGGGATGCGCGCGCCGCAGCGGAGGCAGCCGTGGGTCGGGGCGAGATCGACAGCGGGCACGGGCATGGGCGTCCCCGTCGTCACCGGCGGTCGGCGCCGATCGCAGCGCTCACGAGCAGGTCGACATCCTGGGTGGTGCGGGCACCGACCACGGCGCCGTCGGCCCCGGCGCCCCGCCAGCGCGCGGCCGTGCCGGCCGGATCCTCGATCCAGGGACTCGCCGCGAGCGATTCGCCCTTCCCGAGGTCGAACGCCGCGAGGATGCGCACGGTCGACCGGTCGCGGCCGACCCCGGAGAGCGCCTCGAGGTAGGCGGGGAGGTGCTCGGCGAGCAGAGCGGCCGGAACGGTCCAGCCGTCACCGATCCGTCCCGCGAGCGCGGCGCCGGCCGCCGATTCGCCGCCGACGATGATCGGCGGGACCGGCTCCGGGACCGGGAACGCGAACGCCTCGCCGAGCGGGTAGAACGGCGACGCGCGCGTCACGGGGCCGCCGGTCCACAGCGCGCGGAGGACGGCCACGGCCTCCTCGAGCCGGGCGACGCGCTCGGGGGCGTCAGGGAACGGGATCCCGTAGGCGAGATGCTCGGCTGGGTGGCCGCCGATGCCGATGCCGAGGACGAGTCGGCCGCCGCTCGCCTCCTGGAGCGTGGCCGCCATGCGGGCGACGACGGACGGCGGACGGTTCATCACGTTGAGCACGAACGTCATCAGGCGCAGCCGGCTCGTGCTCCCGGCGAGCGCCGCGAGCGTCGTCCAGCACTCGAGGACCGGGTCGCGCCGGGCGCCGCGGCTGACGAAGTGGTCCCAGATCGCGACACCCTCGTAACCGGCGGCCTCCAGGCGGAGCGCCTGCTCGCGGAACCAGGCGTTCGAGACGCCGATCGCCCGGAGGTTGACGAAGACCGGGAACGGCGCCGGCGTTCCCGTGGCGGCGCTCAGAGCCCGGCCGTGACCGCCGGCGAGGTCGCCGCGGCCAGCGCGACCCGGAGCATCGTGGCGGTCCGCCGCTCCAGCTCGTCGAGCGGGAGGTACGAGTCCTCCGAGGTGACGTTCGGGCCCAGGACGTCGCTCACGGTCAGGATCGTCGCCGCCCGGACGTCGTCTCCCGCCGCGTGTGCCCGCGCCGCGAGGTAGAAGAGCGCCGAGCTCTCCATCTCGAACCCCAGCACGCCCCGCGCCGCCCACCGGCTGAAGTAGTCGGCGTCGGGGTTGTAGAAGACGTCCACCGTGCAGACCAGCCCCACGTGGTACGCGGCACGCTCGGCCTCCGCGGCATCGACGAGCGCGCGCACCAGCCCGAAGTCGGCTGCCGGCGCGTACGGCTCGCCGTGGAGGAACGTGGCGGTCGTGCCGTCGAACGGCGCCGCCGCGGAGGCGATCACGATCTCGCCCGTGCGGATGCCCCGCCCGATGCCGCCGCACGTGCCCACGCGGATGAGCCGCCGCACGCCGAGCCGCAGCAGCTCCTCGACCACGATCGCCGCGGACGGCGCGCCCATCCCGGTGGTCTGGACGCTCACCGGCACCCCGCCGTACGTGCCGGTGTACCCGTAGAGCAGCCGGTGGTCGTTCACCTTCCGGGCGGCCGCGAGACCGCCGTCGAAGAGCGAGGCCATCGTCGTGGCGCGGTTCGGGTCTCCGGGCAGGAGGACGATGGGGGCGTAGTCGCCCGGCTCGGCGCGAAGGTGGATCTGCGGCATCGTGGCGGGCTCCTGGTGTGGTTCGGCGGGGGCGAGTGTACGGCCTCCGGGAAGGACCAGTGTGCGCGGTCGGGGCTCGCCGCCGGTCCGGTGATCCCCGGCGGCCCGCACGGCCAACGTCGACCTCTCTCTCGCACCCGATCGAGCGTAGTACGATCGCACGGGAGTCTCGCGGTCTCTATCTCGGGGCCGGGGCGGGTTGGGTTCGGCACAGGAGGATGGTCGTGAGCGAAGGGTTCTTCTCGGAGATCGCGGGGCACATCCCGTTCGGCGGGCTCGATTCGACCGATCCCCTCTCGTTCAAGGTCTACGACCCGGATCGCCTCGTGCTCGGCAAGCGGATGGCGGATCATCTCCGGATCGGGGTCTGCTTCTGGCACTCGTTCGCCTGGGACGGGCGGGACATGTTCGGGTCGGGCACCCTCGACCGGCCATGGCTCGGCGCTCCCGGCGACCAGATGGCCGCCGCCCGGACGAAGATGGCCGCGGCGTTCGAGTTCTTCGCGAAGCTCGGCGTGCCGTACTACTGCTTCCACGACCGCGATGTCGCCCCCGACGGAGACAGCTTCGCCGAGTTCCGGGCGAACCTCGACGCCCTCGTCGACGACGCCCTCGGCTACCAGGAGCGGACCGGCGCCCGCCTCCTGTGGGGCACCGCGAACCTCTTCAGCCACCCGCGCTACCAGGCCGGCGCCGCCACCAACCCCGACCCCGAGGTCTTCGCCTACGCCGCCGCGCAGGTCAAGAACATGCTCGAGGTGACCAAGCGCCTCGGCGGGACCAACTACGTGCTGTGGGGTGGACGCGAGGGCTACGACACGCTTCTCAACACGGACCTGCGCCGGGAGGGCGATCAGCTCGCCCGCTTCCTGCACCTGGTCGCCGAGCACAAGCACAAGATCGGGTTCGAGGGAACGCTCCTGATCGAGCCCAAGCCGATGGAACCGACGAAGCACCAGTACGACTTCGACTCGGCGACCATCCACGGATTCCTCGTCCGCAACGGCCTCGACCGCGAGTACCGCCTGAACATCGAGGCCAACCACGCGACGCTCGCGGGACACAGCTTCCACCACGAGATCGCTTACGCCATGGCGAACGGGATGTTCGGCAGCATCGACGCCAACCGCGGCGACCCCCAGAACGGCTGGGACACCGACCAGTTCCCCAACTCGGTCGAGGACCTGGCGATGCCGCTCTACGAGATCCTGCGCGGCGGGGGCTTCACGACCGGCGGCTTCAACTTCGACGCGAAGCTCAGGCGACAGAGCATCTCCCGGACGGACCTCTTCCATGCCCACATCGGCGGGATCGACACCCTCGCCCGCGCGCTCCTGGCCGCCGCGACCATGCTCGAGCAGGGCACGCTCGCCGGGATGCTCGAGGAGCGATATGCCGGCTGGGAGGAGAACCTCGGGACCGCGATCCTCGGCGGCAGCGTGACCCTTGCCGATCTCGCCGCGAAGGTCGAGTCGGGAGAGATCGATCCGAAGCCCGTCAGCGGCCGCCAGGAGCTGCTCGAGAGCGTCGTCAACCAGGCGATCTGGTCGGTCGACAGGGCCTCCGGCACGGCGGGCTGACCCGCGATGGGCCACGTCCTGGGGATCGACGCCTCGACCACGGCGACGAAAGCCATCCTGGTCGACGGGGCAGGGGCCGTGATCGGAGTGGGGGTCGCAAGCTACGGCTTCCACGTGCCGCGGCCACTCTGGAGCGAGCAGGAGCCGGCCCTCTGGTGGGACGGTGCGGTCGCGGCGATCCGGTCCGTGCTCGCCTCGACGGGCGTGCCGGCCGGCGACGTCGTCGCGATCGGCCTCACCGGCCAGATGCACGGCGCCGTCCTGCTCGACGGGGCGGGCGAGGTGCTGCGCCCGGCCATCCTGTGGAACGACCAGCGCACGGGCCCCGAGTGCGACGCAATCCGGCGGGCTGTCGGCGCCGAGCGCCTGGTGGAGATCACCGGCAACGACGCCCTCACCGGTTTCACGGCGCCCAAGCTGGTCTGGGTTCGCGATCACGAGCCGGAGGTCTGGCGACGGATCGCGCACGTGCTCCTCCCCAAGGACTACGTTCGCCTCCGGCTGACCGGCGAGTACGCCGTTGACAAGGCGGACGGCGCCGGCACGCTGCTGTTCGACCTGGCGGCCCGGGACTGGTCGCGCGAGGTCCTCGACGCCCTCGAGATCGATCCGGCCTGGATGCCGAGGACCTGGGAAGGCCCGGAGGTCACGGGGGTCGTTTCCGGCGAGGCGGCCGCAATCACCGGCCTGCGACCCGGGACGCCGGTCGTGGCCGGCGGCGGCGACCAGGCGGCGAACGCCGTGGGTGTCGGCGCGGTGGCCCCCGGCACGATGGCGCTCTCGCTCGGCACGTCCGGCGTCGTCTTTGCGACGACCGACCGGCCCCTCTTCGAGCCGCACGGGCGCGTCCATGCCTTCTGCCATGCCGTCCCCGGGCGCTGGCACTTCATGTCCGTGATGCTCTCTGCGGCCGGCAGCCTGCGCTGGTTCCGGGACGCGCTGGCGCCCGAGGCGGAATTCGCCGACCTGGTCGCGATCGCGGGCGACGTGCCCGTCGGCAGCGAGGGGCTGTTCTTCCTTCCCTACCTGTCCGGCGAGCGCAGCCCGCACCCGGATCCGCTCGCGCGTGGCGCGTTCGTCGGGCTGACACTCGTCCACGATCGGCGGCATCTGACCCGGGCAGTTCTCGAGGGCGTCGCGTTCGGCCTGCGCGACGGACTCGACCTCATGGTCGAGGCCGGCATGCCCGCCCCGGCCCAGATCAGGGCGTCGGGCGGCGGAACGGTGAGCCCGCTCTGGCGCCAGATCCTCGCGGACGTCCTGGAGGCCGAGATCGCGACGGTCAACACGTCAGAGGGCGCTGCCTACGGCGCGGCCCTCCTGGCAATGGTCGGCGCCGGCTGGTTCGCGACGGTCGAGGCCGCCGCCGCGGCGCTCGTCACCGCGACACCCACGGCCGCGCCCGGCCCGGATGCCGGAGCCTACCGCGAGGCGCACGCGATCTATCGGGATCTGTACCCGGCCCTGGCCCCGACGTTCCACCGGCTGTAGCCCGGGGCCCCGCGGGCGAATCGACGGCCGCCGGAGTCTGGCCCGGCGCGCCCCTTCAACCCGCCGGTTCGCGCGCCGACCGACGTGCGGGCCCCGGACGCCGGCCCAGCGTCAACGATGGAGCTCGGCCAGGTCCTTCTCCGAGACCTCGCTCGGGAGCTTGCCCATGATGATCATGGCCAGGACCTCGTCGGTCGTGACGTCTGCCTTGCGGACGGTCCCGACCAGCTTCCCGTGGAGCATCACGCTGATACGGTCCGACAGGTCGAACACGTCGTGGATGTCGTGGCTGATCAGGAAGATGCCGATTCCGTCGTCCTTGAGCTGCTTGACGAGCGTGCGAACCTGGGCCGTCTCCGCGGGACCGAGCGCGGCCGTGGGCTCGTCCATGATCAGGATGCGAGCGTTGAAGTGGACGGCGCGGGCGATGGCCACGGACTGGCGCTGGCCGCCGGAGAGCGACATCACCGGCCGCTTGAATGCCTTGAACCGCGGGTTGAGGCGGCCGATCACCTTGCGGGTCGCCGATTCCATGGCGTCGTCGTCAAGGCTGCCGGTTCGCGTCTTCAGCTCGCGACCCAGGAACATGTTGCCGGCGGCATCGATGTTGTCGGCGAGGGCCAGCGTCTGGTAGATCGTCTCGATGCCCAGCGCCTTTGCGTCGCGCGGGTTCGTGATCGAGGCGACCTGGCCGTCGATCAGGATCTCCCCGCCGTCGGGTGGATGCGCCCCCGAGAGCGCCCGCATGAGGGTGGACTTGCCGGCGCCGTTGCCGCCGACGAGGCCCACGACCTCACCTGCGCGCAGGTCGACCGTCACGCCCTCGACCGCGTGGACGCCGCCGAACGCGATGCGGATATTGCGCATCTCGACGAGCGGTGCACCGAGCGGCGCAGCCGCCGAATCGACCCCCGCGACCTTCTCGGTGCTCATTGCGCCCTCGCTCATCGTGCGCTCCGCCCGCGGACGTACGTGTCGAAGGCGATCGCCGAGACGAGCACCACGCCGACCACGATGTCCTGGATCGGCGAATCGACCCTGAGCAGCAGCATCCCGGACCGCAGCGACTGCATGACCACGGCGCCCAGGACGGCGCCGGGGATCGTCCCGATGCCACCCGAGAATGATGTGCCGCCGATGACGGCCGCGGCGATCACATCGAGCTCCGCCTGCGTCCCGAGGCTGGTGACCGCGGCCTGGAGTCGCGCCGACTGCACCGCGCCGCTGATGGCGGCAAGGATGCCGATCAGGACGAACGTCAGCATGATGGTGCGGCGGACGTTGATGCCGCCCAGCTCGGCAGCGTCAGGATTGCCGCCGATCGCGAACACGTACCGCCCGAACCGGCGGCGCGTGGTGATGTACGTCATCACGAGGGTGACCGCGATCAGGATGATCACCGGGAAGGCGATGCCGGTCGCGATCTGGAGTCCACCGGGCGGCGCGGTGATGCCGTGGTCGTGCGCGTACTGCGTGGCGAGCCCGGGCGGCCACGCGTAGCTGTTCATGATCCAGACAAAGCCGAGGATGGCGAGGCAGCCAAGCGCCATGAGGACGCCGAGGGCCCACGTCGGGCGCACGGGGAACCCGTACTTCCGCCGCTTCCGGCGCGTCGCGATGAGCGTATAGATGATGCCGGCACAGGCGAGAATGCCCAGGATCCAGCTCGCCACATCGCCAAGGGATGCGGTTGGGCTGCCTCCGAGCAGCTGGAACGTCTTGTCGAGCGGCGAGATCGTCTGGCCCTGCTGCTCTTCGAAGACGAGGCCGCGCCAGACGAGCAGGCCGCCGAGGGTGACGATGAACGCCGGCACCTTGCCGTACGCGATGAGGAAGCCCTGGAAGGCGCCGATCGCGGCCCCGAGCGCGATCCCGATCGCCAGGGCAATGATCCAGGTGTAGGGCTGGTCGAACCCGAGCCCGAGCGACTTGGGGATCCAGATGACCTGGACCATCGCCATCGTGTAGCCGGTCAACCCGAGGATCGAGCCGATCGACAGGTCGATGTTGCGCGACACGATGATCAGGACCATGCCGGTGGCCATGATCCCGACAGAGACGCTCTGCTGGGCCAGGTTGTAGAGGTTGACGGGCGTGAGGAACGTCCCTGAGAAGATGTCGTGCTTGGGACCGGTCAGGCCCGACAGGATCTGGAAGCCGATCCAGATGACCGCCAGGGCGCCGACCATGCCGAGCAGGCGCGTGTCGAGATTCAGGGCTTGCAGCAGCCCGCGCGGGGAGCGCGGCGGCTGCTCGCGGGTTGACTCCGGGACCGTGCCTGTCGCCTCAGTCATCGCCGAGCCTCATCTGGCCGTGGATGGGTGTGGGAGCGCCCCGCCCCCGGCATGCCGCGGGCGGGGCGCATCAAGCGCGAGTGACCGTCAGCCCACTAGTTGCAGGCGGCGACCGAACCCGCCTTGACGCCCTGGCACAGCGTGGCCTTGTCGATCCACTTTGCGTCGAGGACGACGTTCAGGTTGTCCTTGGTGATCGCCTGCGGCGTCAGCAGCTGGGAGGTCAGCGTGTTGCCGCCGGGGCTGGTGAACGGCGCGGTGCCGGCCACCTTGGTGATGTCGGGGTTGGCGCACAGCTGGACCGCGGCATCGCCGGCGGCCTTGCCGAGCAGGCGGGCATCCTTCCAGACGTCGACCGTCTGGGTGCCGAGAGCGATCCGGTTGAGAGCCGGGAGGTCGCCATCCTGGCCGGAGACCGGGACAGTGCCCGCGAGGCCGACGGCCTTGAGGGCGGCGACGACGCCGCCGGCCATGCCGTCGTTCTCGGAGATGACGGCGTCAATCTTGTTGTTGTTCGCCGTCAGGATCTGCTCCATCTCCTTCTGGGCGTTGGCGGGATCCCAGTTGTCGGTGTACGTCTCGCCGACGATGACGATCTTGCCGGCCGGGTCGGTCTTGCCGACGTCGGGGACGCCAGCCTCGACCATGCCGCTCCGCAGGAAGTCGGCGTTGGCGTCAGCCTTGTTGCCCTTGATGATCGCGAAGTTCCCGCTCGCCTTGGCCGCGAGAACCGCCGTCGCCTGGAGCTTGCCCACGAGCTTGTTGTCGAACGTGAGGTAGAGGGCCTTCGGGTCTTCGATCAGGCGGTCGTACGCGATGACCGGCACGCCCGCGGCGAGGGCCTTGGTGACGGACGGCTTGATGGCCGTTCCATCCTGGGCCAGGATGATGATGACCTTGGCGCCCTGGCTGATCAGGTTGTCGACGTTGTTCGCCTGCGTCTCGGCCGACGACTTTGCGTCATTCGAGATGTAGGTCGCCCCGCCGGCCGTCAGCGCGGCCTTGATGGCCGGCTCGTCCCACTTCGCCCAGCGCTCCTCCTGGTAGTTGTTCCACGAGACGCCGACGACGCAGCCGGCCGTTGCCGCGCTCGCCGCTGCGCTCGCCGCCGCGCTCGCCGCCGCGCTCGGTGCCGCGGCGCTTGCCGCGGCGCTCGCCGCTGCGCTCGGCGCCGGGGTGCTCGACCCCGAGCATGCCGCGAACAGGATCGCGGCCACGCCGGCCAACGAGGCCAGTCTCCGATTCACCATTGTGCTGACTCCTCCTTTGGACATGTCACACCGATCCACGGCTGATGTCCGGCGCTAGGCTACCACCACCTCGCCACGTTTTCGATTGGTGCAATTCTCCATTCGCCTCCCGTCTACGCGCTCTTGAGTTCGGGGAGCGTGTCCCGCGGCCTGACCCACTGCGCCGGGTCCGCGAGCAGCGGCTCCAGGGCCAGCTCGGCGGCTCCGAGAAGCGGTGCGTCGACCCCGAGCGATGTCGGGATCACCGTGACCAGCGAACGAGCAGCCGGCAGCGTGCGGCGGTCGAGCTCGGCATGGAGCGCTCGGGTGACGAACGGATACATCCGGCCAAATCGACCGCCCAGCACGATGAGCTGCGGGTTCAACAGGTTGACAAGGCTCGCGAGGCCGAAACCAAGCCAGGTCCCCACGTGATCGAGGGCTGCCTGCGCCGTCGCGGAGCCCGCTGCCGCCTCGCGCAGCACCGTGTCGACGGCGGCGCGGCCGCCACCCGGCATCAGGCCGGCGCGCACGAGCAGGGCGTCCTCGCCGACCTCCGTCTCCCAGCAACCCACCGACCCACATCGGCACGGGGCGCCTTCCGGGTTCACCGGCATATGGCCCACCTCGCCGGCGTACCCGGCGATACCCGTCAGCGGCCGACCGCCGACGATCACGCCCCCACCGACGCCGACCTCGCCCGAGATGTAGACGAGGTCGTCGGCGCCGACGGCCGCGCCGCGCCGCAGCTCCGCGAGCGTCCCGAGATCCGCCTCGTTGGCGACCGAGATCGGCACGGACAGGTCGAGCGCCCGGGCAAGCCGCTCGCCGAGCGGGATGTCCCGCCAGCCGAGATTCGGCGCCATCGAGACAACGCCGTCGCTCCTCCGGACCACGCCCACGACGGCCACCCCGATCCCGACCACCGGTTCGGCTGCGGGGCGCCGGCCCAGGACCGTGCGGGCGAGCCCCGTCAGGTCGGCCGCGATCTCGTCGACGCTCGAATGCTCACGCGACCGCTCGATCCGGACGCGCGCCAGGGTCCTGCCGCCGAGCCCGACGATCGCCGCGGCAAGCGAGTCCACGGCAATGTCGAGGGCCACCACAACGGCGCTCCCCGCCACGAGTTGGACGACCGGCGACGGCCGACCCGGCGTGCCCAGCCTCGTGGCCGGCCCTTCTGCCGCGAGGCCGGCGTGGACAAGCTCGCCCACGAGGCTGCGGATCGCGCTCCGGGTGAGGCCCGTCCGTGCGACCAGCTCCGAACGTGAGAGAGCCCCGTGAGCGTGGAGCTCACGGACGATCGCCCCGAGGTTCGCCCGGCGCACGGTCTCGCTGCGCTGCCCGATCTCGACCGGTCCGACTGTCACAGAGTTTGTGTTCCTCTCCACCAAATCTGCGTGGTAGGCTCGTCCCTGATCGCGGCCGTGTCAAGACGCAATTTGCAGAACGCCCGGGAGGCCGCGGCGGCTCTCCCGGCTGAGGCAGATCGGGGACCTGGTGATGACGACGCTCCGCTGGGGAATCCTGGGACCGGGTCGCATCGCTCCACGGCTCGTCCGGGCCGTCGGCGGGTGCGCCCGTGCGGAGCTGGCGGCCGTGGCGAGCCGCGACGCAGCCCGGGCCAGGTCCTTCGCGGGCGCCCATGCCATCCCGATGGCGTACGACTCCTACGATTCCCTGCTCTCCTCGCCGGACGTGGACGTCGTGTATGTCGCGCTTCCCAACCATCTGCACGCGGAATGGACGATCAGGGCGCTCGCTGCAGGTAAGCACGTGCTGTGCGAGAAGCCGCTCGCGCTCAGCGTCGCCGAGGTCGACGCGATCGCCGATGCCTCGGGCCGCGCCGGGCGGCTCGCGGTCGAGGGCTTCATGTATCTCCACCACCCCCAGGTCCTCCGCGCGATCGAGCTCGCGCGGGGCGGCGCGCTCGGCCGCCTCGAGCTCGTGAACGGGACGTTCTCGTTCTTCCTGACCCATCCCGGCGACCCGCGGGTCGACCCGTCGATGGGCGGCGGCTCGCTGTGGGACGTCGGCTGCTATCCGGTGAGCCTGGCCCGGCGGATCGCCGGCGAGGAACCGGACGGCGTGGGTGCGTTCGCCCGTTTCGATGAGCGCGGCGTCGACCGGACGTTCGTCGGCCAGATGCACTTCCCCGGCGGTCTGCTCGCCCAGTTCGACTGTGGCTTCGCCGCCCCTGATCGCGAACGGGTGGAGATCGTCGGCAGCGACGCCACGCTCGTCCTCGAGAGCCCGTTCCTCCCGGCTCCCGACGGGCCGCCCCCTTCCGTGACGATGCGACGTGGGCGCGACGAGACGCCGGTGGACGTGCGGTCAACCGACCAGTACCAGGCAGAGGTCGAGGACCTGACGGCCGCGATCCTCGACGGGACGCCGCCCCGACTTGACCTTGCCTTCAGTCGCGGTAGCATCGCGACACTCGTCGACCTGGACACGGCAGCGCGCGCGCATCTCGGGTCGGCCACCGGCTGAGCCGGACCGCGGGCGCGCCCGGCATGGCGTGATGGAGGGCAACGATGGACGCACCCACGCCGACAGACCCGTCGGCGCCGATGGACCCCCCGGCGTCGACGGACGCGCTCCCGCCGATAGACGCGCCCCCGCCCATGGATCCGCCCATGCCCCCGCGGGGATCGCGGAGATCCCGGCGCATGGTCGCGGCGGCCGTGGTGGTCGGCGTGATCCTCGCGGCCTCCGGGCTTGCCATCGCTCGGCCATGGACGCAGCCGCCCTCGTGCGCCGCGATCGCGAACCATCCGGAATGGTCGGTCGCGCGACGCTGGGACGAAGCCGCGCTCGACGCAATCCGGCGCGCGCTCCCTGCACCGACGGTCCATGCCCGGAACCTGTTCCACATGTCGGCGGCCATGTGGGACGCCTGGGCGGCGTACGACCCCACGGCGTCGGGCTACTTCGTCCATGAGAAGCAGACCGCCTCCGACGTGACCGCGGCCCGCAACGAGGCGATCAGCTACGCCGCCTATCGCGTGCTCACCGAGCGCTACATCAAGGCCGTCGGCGCCGACAAGGATCTCTCCGAGTTCGACGATCTCATGGATTCGCTCTGCTACCCGCTCGACGTGACGACCACGACGGGCAGCTCGCCGGCCGCCGTCGGGAACCGGATCGCCCAGGCCGCCATCGCCTATGGGCTGGCCGACGGGTCGAACCAGGCCACGGGATACAACGACCCCGGCTACAAGCCCCAGAACCCACCCCTGGTCGTGGCGAAGCCGGGCACGGTCATGACAGACCCGAACCGCTGGCAGCCCCTCCAGATCGAGCACATGATCTCGCAGAACGGGATCCCGGTCGTGAATGGCGTCCAGCAGGCCGTGGGCACCGTCTGGGGTCACGTCAAGGCGTTCGGCCTGCCCGATGGCGGGCCGACCGGCGTGCCGATCGATCCGGGCCCGCCGCCCCGCATCGGCGACCCGGCGACGGACCAGGCGCTCAAGGACCAGGTCGTGGAGGTGATTCGCGACAGCAGCCGGCTCGACCCGGCAGAGACCGCGACGATCGACATCTCGCCCGGCGTGCGCGGTAACAACACCCTCGGGACCAACGACGGCAGCGGCCATCCGGTCGACCCGGCGACCGGCAAGCCATACCCGCCGAACGTGGTCAACCAGGGCGACTTCGGGCGGGTCATGGCGGAGTTCTGGGCGGACGGCCCGAACTCGGAGACGCCGCCGGGGCACTGGAACGTGCTCGCCAACCTGTCATCCGACGAGCTGGCCCCGGGCTTGAGGATCGGGGGCCGGGGTCCGGTGGTGGACCGGCTCCAGTGGGACGTCAAGCTGTACTTCGCCCTCAACGGCGCCGTCCACGACGCGGGCATTGCCGCGTGGGGGCTGAAGGGCTACTACGATACGGCGCGGCCCATCTCGATGATCCGCTACATGGGCGGCCTCGGCCAGTCGAGCGACCCGAGCCTGCCTTCCTACAGCAAGGAGGGCCTCCCGCTCGTCCCGGACCTGATCGAGCTCATCACGAAGGCGTCGACCGCACCGGGGCAGCGCCATGCGGCACTCGCCGGTCACGAGGGACAGGTCGCGATCCGCGCCTGGGCCGGCAACCCGAAGGACCCGAAGACGCAGGTCGGCGGCGTCACGTGGATCCTGGCCGTGGACTGGGTGCCCTATCAGCTCCCGACGTTCGTGACGCCGGCCTTCCCGGCATATGCCTCCGGGCACAGCTCCTTCAGCAGGGCCGCCGCCGAGGTGCTGGTCGGCTTCACGGGCAGCGAGTACTTCCCCGGCGGAATCAGCGGCTACACGATCAAGGCAGGGTCGCTGAAGTTCGAGGCCGGCCCGACGAGCGACATCCGGCTGGAGTGGGCGACGTACTACGACGCCTCGGATCAGGCGGGCCAGTCGCGGCTGTGGGGCGGAATCCACATCCAGGCGGATGACTTCACCGGGCGCGAGCTCGGCTCCGCGTGCGGCAAGGCCGCCTGGACGCTCGCACAGAGGTATTACGACGGCTCGGTTGGCTCATGAGGACGGTCGCCTCGATCGGACCGCGGCTCGGGTGACGAGGCCCGGGCGCCGGACGACCGTGCTGATCGTGGGCGCGGTGGCATTGGCGCTGATCGGCGCCACGGGCCTCGCCCTCACGGTGACCCGGGGAACCACCCCCACGGCCGCCCTGGGTCCGCCGCACTTCCTCGACGAGACGTCAACCTCCGGGATCGAGCACACCTACCGGGGGGATCCCCCGCTCGAGGTCGGCGGCGGCGTCGCCGTGATCGACTGCAGCGGCGACGGCCGGCCAAGCCTCTACCTCGCGGGCGGAGCCGGGCCCGCAGCGCTCTATCGCAACGACAGCGCCGTCGGCGGCGCCCTTCGGTTCACGCGGCTGCCGGACCCGGCAACCGACCTCACCGACGTCACGGGCGCCTATCCGATCGACATCAATGGCGACGGCGTGGCGGACCTCGTGGTCCTGCGGAAGGGTGAGACGGTCATCCTGCGAGGTCTGGGTGGCTGTCGATTCGAGCGAGCGAACGAGCGTTGGTCCTTTGCTCCCCGGAGCGGCCTCAGCACCGCCTTCAGCGCGACCTGGGAAGGCGCGGCAGCCCTGCCCACGCTGGCCCTGGGCCAGTACCTGCGCCTCGACCCGTCAGGGGCGTCCACCCAGGACTGCGCCGACAACGCCCTGTTCCGGCCGAACGGCGCCGGGACGGGCTACGGACCGCCGATCACGCTGGCCCCGGGCTACTGCGCCCTCTCGATGCTGTTCAGCGACTGGGACCTCTCGGGCCGGCGGGACCTCCGGATCAGCAACGATGACAACTACTTCGACCCGGCGACCGGCGGGGAGCAGCTGTGGCGGGTCGCACCCGGTGAGCCGCCTCGCCTCTACACGGATGCCGACGGCTGGGTGCGCATCGAGGTCGCGGGCATGGGGATCGCCTCGTATGACGTGACTAGGGACGGCTATCCCGACGTGTTCCTGACGAGCCAGGGAGACAACCGGCTCCAGACGTTGACCTCGGGGCCGAGCCAGCCAACCTACCGCGACATCGGGGCCAAGCGGGGCGTGAACGCCGCCCAGCCGTTCACGGGCGGGGACGCCCTGCCATCCACCGCCTGGCACCCGGAATTCCAGGACGTCAACAACGATGGCTTCATCGACCTGTTCATCTCCAAGGGGAACGTCGGTGCTCAGCTCGATCACGCCCGGACGGACCCGAACAACCTGCTGCTGGGCCAGCCCGACGGGACGTTCATCGAAGCGGCCGACCGGGCCGGCGTCCTGAACACCGAGCGGGGCCGGGGGGCGGCCCTGGCGGACTTCAACCTGGACGGCATGCTCGACCTCGTCGAGGTGAACTACGGGTCGCCGGTGAAGGTCTGGCGCAACGCGGGCTCGGGCGATTCGGTCCACCCTGCCCCGCTCGGGAACTGGCTGGGCCTGCGCCTCGACGAGCCGGGCCCGAACCGCGACGCCATCGGCTCCTGGATCGAGGTCAAGGTCGGCGACCTGACGCTGCGCCGCGAGATCACCGTCGGCGGCGGTCACGAGAGCGGTCAGCTCGGCTGGATCCATTTCGGGCTTGGCCCGGCAGGTGGAGCGCAGGTCCGCGTCAGGTGGCCAGACGGGGAGATGGGGCCATGGCTCCAGGTCAGTGCCAATGGCTTCTACGACATCGATCGGGGCGCCGCCGCCCCACGCCCGTGGCTCCCCCGGTAGACACGACGGAGAGGGAACGACAGTGATCCGTGCGGCACGCCTGGGAGAGGTCGGCCTCCCGGATTTCGGGATGCCGGCGACGAGACCGGAGGTCCCGGCGGCCCGGTACGAGGAGCGAATCGCTGCTCTCCGCGGGCGGGCCGTGGCGCGGGGCTACGACCGGATCGTGGTGTACGCCGATCGCGAGCACAGCGCCAACCTGGCATACCTGACCGGGTTCGACCCACGCTTCGAGGAGGCGATCCTCGTGCTCGGGGCAACCGGCGAACCGGCCATCCTGGTCGGGAACGAGTGCTACGGCATGGCGGGCGCTGCACCGCTGCCGATGCGACGGGTCCTCTTCCAGGACCTCAGCCTGCCGGGCCAGCCTCGCGACCGATCGCGGCCGCTCGGCGAGATCCTGGCCGAAGAGGGCGTTGCGCCCGGAGGCCGGATCGGGGTCGTCGGGTGGAAGACCTATTCGCGACGGAGCACGATCGACGTTCCCGCGTTCATCGTGGACGAGGTGCGCTCGATCCTCGGTCCGGCCGGCACGCTCGAGAACGCGACGGACCTGCTGATCGACGCAGCGGATGGGCTGCGGGTGATCAACGATGTCGACCAGCTGGCGGTGTTCGAGCACGCTGCCTGCCAGACGTCCGACGGGGTCCGAAGGCTGCTCTTCGGCCTCGAGCCGGGGATGACCGAAGCAGAGGCCGTCCGGCTGCTCCGCTGGAACGGGATGCCCCTCTCCTGCCACCTGATGCTGACCGCGGGACCGCGCGCGGCGCTCGGGCTCCTGAGCCCGGGCGACCGGCGGATCGAGCGCGGCGACCCGTTGACGGTCGCGTTCGGCGTCTGGGGCGCGCTCACCTGCAGGGCGGGTTTCGTCGTCGCGGGCCCGGACGAGCTTCCGGCTGGCTTCCGGGACTATGTCGAGCGCCTGGTCGCGCCGTACTTCGAGGCGGTCGCCGGGTGGTACGAGGCGCTGGGCATCGGCACGACCGGCGGCGCTTTGCAGGCAATCGTCGATCGACACCTGTCCGATCCGTTCTTTGGCGTCTCCCTGAATCCCGGCCACCAGCTCCACCTCGACGAATGGGTGAACTCACCGGTCGCCCCGGGATCCACGATTGCCCTGCGCTCCGGGATGTGCCTGCAGGTGGACATCATCCCGGCAACCGGGACGGGCTACTTCACGACGAACATCGAGGACGGCGTGGCCCTCGCCGACGCGCCCCTCCGCGCGGCCTTCGGGGATCGCTATCCGGACGCGTGGCGCCGGATCCAGGCACGTCGTCGATTCATGTCCGATGCCCTTGGGATCGTCCTGCGCCCCGAGGTCCTGCCGCTGTCGAACCTGGCGGGGTTCCTGCCCCCGTTCCTGCTCCGGCCGGAGCTCGCGATGACGCGCGCAGGTCGAGGTCACCAGGCGTGACCGTCCAGACCGAGCTGCTGGAGCTCGCCGATTGGCGCCGCCGGATCGCCGAGCTCTATGCGGAAGTCCGGCGGGCATCGGCCGCCGATCCAGCCGCCGCGCACGCGACCTGGCGTGGCGAGCGCGAGGCGCTCTACCGAAGCCACCCGGCGTCGCCGGTGCCGATCGCGGAGCGCGCCGGGTTCCGCGCGCTCCACTGGCCCTACGCGGATGCGTGGCGCCGGACGGCAGCCCTCGAGGAACCGGCGGCACCTGCGATCCTCGTTCCCGCTCAGGGCGGCGCCGTCCCGTCGATCTCGTTCATCCCGGCGAGCGTCGGCGCGCCGCCGCCGCTCGAGCTGGTTGGCCGCGTGGCGCTCGCGGTCCCGGGCGGGACGGCCCGGCTGCCGGTGCTCGAGCTGATGGAATACGCGGGAGGCATATTCCTGCCGTTCGGGGATGCCACGAACGGCGGGGCGACCTATGGCGCCGGGCGCTACCTGCTCGACACGGCGAAGGGTGCGGACCTCGGGGCCACGGCCGAAGGTGCGCTCATCCTCGACTTCAACTTCGCGTACCAGCCGTCGTGCGCCTTCGATCCTCGCTGGGCCTGCCCGCTCGCCCCCCCGGAGGCGCGCCTCGCGATCGCGGTCGAGGCCGGCGAGCGAATCCGGTAACGCGCGGCGCGATCGGCCGCCGCGCGTCGGTCGTGGAGCGAACGGTCGTGGAGCGATCAGCCGCCGAGCGTGATCGCCCCGGTCGCCTTGTTGACCACGATCGGGAGCGCCGCCAGCGGGACGGGCGCGGGGCCCTGCAGGACGTCGGCGTTGTGCGTCGGATCGAAGACCGCCCCATGGCAGGGGCAGCCCAGGAGTCCCGATGGCGGGTCATATTCGACGGTGCAGCCCGCGTGCGTGCAGACCGCGTCAAACGCGACGACCGAGCCGTTGGCGAGCCGGATCAGGATGGCCGGGTCCCCGCTCGTCGGATCGACGAAGGGAAGGGCAGTCCGCGGCTTCAGGCTGGTCAACGTCGCGAGCTGGCCGGCGGCGGGGGGCGCCGCGCTGGCCGGGGCCGTCGACGCGGCCGCGATCGCCGGGCTCGGCGATGCACCCGTCGTTCCCACCCCGGGCGTCAGAGAGGCGCCTGGGACCGCGGCGCCCGTGTCGGAACCCCGGAGGTCGGAACCCCGGAAGAGGGCGCCCCACATCCCGCCAGCGCCCGCGACCACGACGGCAGCGGCGGCGAGGATCCCGCCCTGGAGGACTGCCCGGCGGCCCGGCGACGCCTCCGCGGAATCGTCGTCCGGCGCGAGCATGGCCAGGAACGGGACGCGCAGGACGGCCAGCCCGCCGTGGCCGGCGAGTGCGAGCGTCAGCCACCCGGCGGCATACGGGAGGTCCGGCCCGTAGTAATACGGGTGGACGGTCCACGAGGCGGTCAGGAAGAAGAGGAGCGAGATCGCCGCGCCGGCTGCCGCGCTCGCGCGGTACAGCAGGCCGGTCAGCGCCCCGAGGCCGATCGCGATCTCCGCGAGCGCCATGAGGAACCCGATCAGGACGGGGAACGGGAGGGCAAACACCGTCACGAGTCCTGCCAGCGGGCTCGCGTGCGTGAAGCCGGTCAGCTGCTCCCCGATGGATCCCGGCCCGGTCGCCTGGAGGAAGCGCGGGTCGATCAGCTTGTCGAGGCCGGCATACACGAACGTGGCACCCACGAAGAACCGGAGCGGCAGCAATGCCACGAAGAGGTTCCGGGATGACGGCGCCGCGGGCGCGGAGGCGGCCCTCATACGAGCCGGGCTCACCGAGCGCATCTGGGCGTCGGGACCCGGCATGGGGCGCAGGCTCACGGGTCGGCGGCGATCGCGGCGGCTCATCTGCTCCTCTTGGGCGGGGTGGCGGGGCCAATCATGCCGGGTCGAGGGCTCGAAGCCGGTTTCGGCCGGATTGAGATTCGGCTACGCGTGTCGGGCAGCCGAAAGCGCGCCGACGAGCTCCCGACAGAACGCCGGAATGTCGTCGACGACGCGGCCCCAGACGAGGGTCCCGTCCCGGAACGCGGCTTCGTCCACCCACGTCGCCCCCGCGTTCACGAGGTCGTCGCGGATCCCGAGCGAGCCCGTCGCGCGTCCACCGGCCACGATGCCGGCCGAGATCGCGATGAGGCCGCCGTGGCAGATGATCCCGATCGGGCGCCCCGCCGCGTGGACGGTCCGGACCAGGTCCAGGATCGCCGGGTAGCGCCGCAGCTTGTCGGGCATCCAGCCGCCGGGCAGGACGAGCCCGTCGAGGCTCCCGGCGTCGACGTCGCCGACCGACGCATCGACGCTGACGGCCAGGCCGTTCTTCCCGTGCACGGTCCCGGGAGCGAGGCCGATGCTGGTCACGCGTGCGCCCTCCTCGCGGAGCCGCATGACCGTGACCCAGAACTCGAGATCCTCGACGCCCTCTCCGGCAAGAACCCCGACGTGCATCCCGTCGAGCCGCATGGTGTACCTCCTGCGACGAGGATACGCTGGCGGCGAGGCCGGCCGCGTCGCGTCCGGCGCGGCTCGCGTACCATCCGTGGCATGCCCGAGGTGCCGGCACTCCCCGATCGCGTTCGTGCGTTCATCACGGCGCCCGGGCGCTTCGCGACGCTCGCGACGCTCGACCCCGGCGGCGCGCCCCGGCAGGCGATCGTCTGGTATCGCGTCGACCCGGACGGGCTGCTCATGATCAACAGCGCCGACGGGCGACGCTGGCCGGCGAACATGCGTCGCGACCCGCGGGTCGCGCTCGCGATCGCCACGGCAGGAGACGGCTACCGCTGGGTGGGGCTCGACGCCGAGGTCGCGGAGATCGTCGACGACCAGGCGATCGCCCAGGCCGACATCGCCGATCTTGCCCGGCGATACTACGCGGACGATCCGGCCGAGGTCGACGCCAGCCTTGCCGGCTTCCAGGCCCAGCGGCGCGTGACGTTCCGGCTCCGGATCACCTCGCTCCACGACCACCTCGACGGGTGACCCCGATCCGCTTCGGCGCCCAGCTCTGGAGCCAGGCGTCGGACTGGCCCGGCTTCCTCGATGCCGCGCTGGCGGCCGAGGCGGCCGGCTGGGACTCGGTCTGGACGTGGGACCACCTGCAGGCGATCTTCGGCCCGTGGGAGCAGCCGATCCTCGAGGGACCCATGGCGCTCGCCGCGGTCGCGGCCCGGACGTCGCGCGTCCGCCTGGGCCTGATGGTCGGCGCCAACACGTTCCGCAACCCGGGACACACGGCAAAAATCGCCATCACCCTCGACCACGTCTCCGAAGGCCGGGCGGTGCTCGGGATCGGCGGCGCGTGGTTCGCCCGGGAGCACGAGGCGTTCGGGCTCGACTTCGGAAGCGGCGTGGGCGACCGGCTCGACCGGCTCGACGAGGCCGTCGGGCTCATGCGACGCCTCCTCGACGGCGAGCGATTCAGCCATGCGGGGCGCTTCTACACCTTCACGGATGCGCTCGCGGCGCCGCGGCCGGTGCAGGCGCACCTCCCGATCCTGGTAGGTGGATCCGGGCCGAAGAAGACGCTGCGCACGGTGGCCCGACACGCCGACGCCTGGAACACGGCCGGCACGCTGGCCGAGGTCGCCGCCCGCGACACGATCCTCCGGGCGCACTGCGCGGACGTCGGGCGCGATCCTGCGACGATCGAGCGGACCGTCTCCTTCCCGATCGTCCTGCGCGATGATCCGGCTGACGCCGCGCGCGCGTTCGCCGCCGCCTGTGCGCACAACGGGACGCCCGATGCGGGGGCGGTCCCGACCCTGCTCGGGCCGCCGCGCGAGGTGGCCGCGGCGATCCGTCCCTACGTGAACCTGGGGTTCACCACCATCATCGTGCGGCTGCCGGCCCCATACGACCCGGAGACGCTCGCCCGCATCGGCGAGGTCCGCACCGCGCTGGCGGTCGCCTCCGCTCCGGCGGCCTGAGCGAGCTGCCAGGATGCCACGCGTCGTCGCGCTCGCCGGGGGCGTCGGGGGGGCGAAGCTGGCCCTCGGGCTCCAGCTCGTCGTCGCGCCCGGAGACCTGTCCGTCGTCGTCAACACCGGTGACGACCAGGAGTTCCACGGCCTCCTCGTCTGCCCCGACCTCGACACGGTCCTCTACACCCTTGCCGGCCTGGCCGACCGCGAGCGCGGCTGGGGCCTGGCCGGCGAGACGTGGGCGGCCGCGGCCCAGTTCGCGCGGCTCGGGGAGCCGACCTGGTTCCAGCTCGGCGACCGTGACCTCGCGCTCCACGTGCACCGCTCGCGGCGGGTTCGCGCGGGCGAGCGCCTCACCACCGTCGCGCTCGACGTGGCGGCGCGCCTTGGCGTCGCCAGCCGGATCCTGCCGATGGCCGACGAGCCGGTCCGGACGCGCGTCCGGACTCCCGATGGGTGGCTCAACTTCCAGGACTGGTTCGTGCGCCTGCGCCACGAGCCCGCCGTCCTGGAGGTCGCCCTCGACGGCGCCGAGGAGGCCCGGTTGACGACGGAGATCGAAGGTGCCGTCGTGGACGCGGACGCGATCGTGATCTGCCCGTCGAACCCGCTCGTGTCGATCGGGCCGATCCTCGCGGTCCCCGGGATTCGCGGCGCGATCGGTGAGTCGCGTCGCGGCGGGACGCGCGTGGCGGCCGTCTCCCCGATCGTGGGAGGACGTGCGCTGCGCGGTCCGGCCGACCGGATGCTTGCCTCGCTCGGGGAAGAGGTGAGCGCGCTGGGGGTCGCCCGCCGGTACGTCGGGCTCGTGGATGTGTTCGTCATGGACCAGGCGGATGCGGCGCTCGCCCCGGACGTCGAACGGCTTGGGATGCGGGCGATCGTCACCCGGTCCGTGATGACCGACGATGCCTCGCGGGCGGCCCTCGCGCGGGTCGTGCTCGACGCCTGCCTCTCCTGACGCTCCATCTGACGCGGGCAGAATTTAGGGACGGGCGGGGCCGGCCCACCGGGCATGCCCGCCCCGCTACGATCAGCGCATGCACGATCTCCAACCCTCGGGGGCGCCCGCGGCGGCCGACCTCGGGAACCTCGTCGCGGTCGTTCCCGTGCGCGGGTTGGAGCGCGCCAAGACCCGCCTCGGCGAGGCGCTCGACCCGGAGGAGCGGCGCTCGCTCGTGGAGGGCCTTCTCCGCCGGACGATCCGGGCCGCGATCATGACGCCGGGCATCCGCGCGGTCGCGGTGGTGAGCCCGGACCCGGAGGCGCTCGCGGTCGCCGCTGATTCCGGTGCTATCACCATTCCCCAGGGCGGCGGCGGCCTCAACGAGGGCCTCGCGGACGGGCGCGCATGGGCACGCGAGATGAGCGCCACGGCGCTCGTCGTCGTCCCGGCCGACCTGCCCGCGATCGGGCCCGCCGAGCTCGAGCGCGTGCTCGGCGCGGTCCGTGACCGGCTGGCGGCAAGCTGGTCGAGCGGCAGCCCGGCGGCCGCGCTGGTGGCGCTCGTCCCGGACCGGGCCGGCGAAGGGACGAACCTGCTCCTCCTCTCCCCGCCCGGGGCGATCCCATTCCTTTTCGGGCCGGGCAGCCGCGCGGCGCACGCCGGTGCCGCCGCATCGCTCGGTGCCACATACCTCGAGGTTCGCGGGCCGCTGGGCCTCGACCTCGACACGCCGGACGATCTGCTCGACGCCGAGACCGCGGGACTGGGCGGCGCCGCGCTCGACGCTCCATGAGCGGTCCCGGCCCGGGACCTGTCCGCCTCGAGGTCATCGCGCTCGACGGCATCCCCGAAGTTCATCCGGGAGACGACCTCGCGAGCCTCGTCGGCGACGCGCTGGAGCGCACGGCCGGGGCGCTGCCCCTGCGCCCCGACGACGTCATCGTCGTGACCCAGAAGGTCGTGTCGAAGGCGGAGGGCGCGTTCGTCGACCTGGCCACGATCGAGCCGCGACCGGAGGCCGTCGCATATGCCGCGCGATGGGACCGCGATGCCCGGCAGGTGGAGGTGGTCCTTCGCCAGGCGGTCCGGGTCGTGCGCATGGATCACGGCGTCGTCATCGTCGAGACGCGACACGGCTTCATCCTCGCGAACGGCGGCGTCGATGCGTCGAACGTCGGCTCGGCGTCCGGCGGCGTGGTCCTCCTGCTCCCGGACGACCCGGACGCCTCCGCGCGCGCGATCCGTGACGCGGTCGGGCGACGCTTCGGGTCCGTCCCGGGTGTGGTCGTGAGCGACAGCCTCGGCCGGCCGTGGCGGTTCGGGATCATGGACCTCGCCATCGGCGTCGCCGGATTCCGCCCGCTCGAGGACCTGCGCGGCACGGTCGATGCCGATGGGCGCTCCATGAGCGCGACGATCCGGGCGGTGGCGGACGAGATCGCCTCGGCCGCGGAGCTGGTGCTGGGCAAGACGGCGCGCCGGCCCGTCGCGCTCGTCCGCGGTGCGTCCCCGCCGGCCGGCGTCGGCAGCGGGATCTCGGACGTCCTCATGCCACCGGAGCTCGACCTCTTCCGCTAGCTGGTTCGCACCGCGTGGCTCGAACCAGCCCGGTCGGGGTGGTATCCAGCGACGTCCCCGGAGTGCGCTGGCATCCAATCGAGCCCGACCTGCGAAACTGATGGCATGAAGATCGGCCTCCAGATCAACCGTTTCAACTGGCCGGGTGGCACTCCGGCCATCGGACCGACGCTCGCCCGGATCGTCCGCAGCGCCGACGACGCGGGGTTCGACTCCCTCTGGGTGATGGACCACTTCTTCCAGATCCGCGGGATCGGACCTGCCGAGGACCCGATGCTGGAGGGCTGGACGACGCTCGGGTTCATGGCGGCGAACACGAGCCATGCGCGACTGGGGCTCATGGTGGGCGGCATCCACTACCGGCTCCCTGGCCTCTGGGTGAAGGCCGCCACGACCCTCGACGTCCTCTCGGGTGGGCGGGCCTGGCTCGGGATCGGGGCGGCCTGGAACCAGGAGGAGAGCGATGCGCTCGGGTTCCCGATGCCGCCGCTCGGCACGCGCTTCGAGATGCTCGAGGAGACGCTCCGGATCGCCCACGGGATGTGGAGCGGCGATCGCGGGACGCAGGAATCCTTCTCCGGGAGCCAGTTCACGGCGGGCAGGCTGCTGAACTCGCCGCAGTCGATCTCGCGCCCGCGGCCGCCCATCATGATCGGAGGCGGTGGCGAGAAGAAGACGCTCCGCCTCGTCGCCCAGTACGCGGACGCGACGAACGTGTTCGGCGCCCCGGAGATGATCGCCCGCAAATACGCGATCCTGCGTGAGCACTGCGAGGCGGTCGGTCGGCCCTACGCGGAGATCGAGCGGTCGACGCTCCAGAACACGCGGCTCTCCGCGTCCGGCGGCGACGGCATGGAGACGCCCGACGCCGCCGCGGCACGTTTCGCGCCGCTCGCGGATGCCGGGGCGCAGCACGTGATCGTGGGGATCCAGAACATCGAGACGCCCGGCGTGGACGTCCTCGCCGCCCGCCTCGCCGAGCTGGTCCACGCCATCCCGACCTCGTAGCCGGGAGAGCCGGCGAGCGACGCGGGGGCCTCGCGGGGCCGGGCAGCTCGCCGGCACCCGATACCCCCGGGGAGTATGCAGCTCGTGCTAGGATTGGCCGACCGCCGCCTCCATCGCAGCAGGACGAGGACACGACTTCCCGATGACCGACACGAATTCGAACCCCTTCGGCGGCTTCGCCATCGACTTCGGCGCCGCGGGCGCGGCGGTTGCCGACGAGGCGACCGCCGTGCCGCTCGCCGATGACGCGGCACCCCACGCATCGCAGGTCCTGGTCCTCGGGTCCGGGCCGGCCGGCCTGACCGCGGCGATCTATGCCGCACGTGCCAACCTTGCCCCGATCGTGCTCGGCGGCCACCAGCCGGGCGGCCAGCTGACCATCACGTCCGAGGTCGAGAACTACCCCGGCTTTCCCGACGGGATCGAGGGCCCCGACCTGATGGCGCGCTTCCGTGCACAGGCCGAGCGCTTCGGCGCCGCGGTCATCGACGTGGAGGTCGACCGCGTCGACTTCTCCAGCCGCCCGTTCCGCGCCTGGGCCGCCGGCGTCGAGTACCGCGGTGACGCGGTGATCGTGGCAACCGGCGCGTCGGCGCTCTGGTTGGGCCTCGAATCGGAGGAGCGGCTCCGGGGGCACGGCGTCTCGGCCTGCGCGACGTGCGATGGCTTCTTCTTCCGGGGCAAGGAGATCGCCGTCGTCGGCGGCGGCGACACGGCGATGGAAGAGGCGCTCTACCTGACTCGCTTCGCCACGAAGGTCCACCTGCTCCACCGACGCGCCGAGTTCCGGGCCAGCCGGATCATGGAGGCGCGCGCGGAGCGCCATCCGCAGATCGAGATCCACCGGAACGTCGCGATCGAGGAGGTCCTCGGCGACCCGTCGATCACGGGCCTGCGGCTGCGCGATACGCAGACCGACGCACGGTCGCAGCTCGCGGTCGAGGGTCTCTTCGTCGCGATCGGCTACCGGCCGAACACGGGACCGTTCGAGGGCTGGCTCGAGAAGGACGAGGCCGGCTACCTGGCGGTCCATTCCGAGACGCACTCGCGGATCGAGGGGGTCTTCGTCGCCGGCGACGTCCACGACCATCGCTACCGCCAGGCGGTGACCGCGGCCGGCGACGGCTGTCGAGCGGCCATCGACGCGGAGCGCTGGCTCCAGGAGCACGCGCCCGCGGAAGCCGTGGCGGCGACCACCGGCTGAGACACGCGGGCCGGGTCGCCGGCGCCGGATTATGCCGGCGTGCGAACTGGATGAAGGTTCGGCTACGAACTCCCCGCACAGCCTCCCGGGCGGGTAGGTTGCGCGACATGCACGAACCCGGTCGCCCGTCCAGCCGTCCGAACCCAACGCGCTTGATGGCGCTCGGCGGAATCCTCCTCGTCGTCGCAGCCTGTGGCCAATCCGTCGTTGCCACGTCGACGGCAGCCCCGGCCTCGGCAGCTGCCCAGGCGGCTGCGACGCTTCCCCTTCCCGCCGACGGCACACCCCAGCCTCCGGGCGTCACGTCGGCCGTTGGCCTGCCGCCGGCCTCGATCCCCGCTCCCCCCGCCGCTGGGGCCTTCCCGGGTGGCTTCCTCATCGCAGACCGGGGCAACGGTCGCCTGCTGGCGGTCGACCGGACCGGAAAGGTCTGGTGGCGGTTTCCGACCTCCGTTGCCGGCTCGCTGCCCGTCGGCCAGTCGTTCGCGGCCGACGATGCGTTCCTCGCCCCTGACGGCCTCACGATCGTGGCGAACGACGAGTCCCACCAGGTGATCGACCGGATCGACATCGCCACCGGGAAGATCGTGTGGCAGTACGGCCACTACGACCGTGCCGGGTCCGGCGCGGGCTTCCTGCACACGCCGGATGACGCCTATCCGCTCGCCAACGGGGACATCGTGGTCGCCGACATCGAGAACTGCCGGGTGATGGAGATCAGCCCGGGGAAGCAGGTCGTCCAGCAGTGGGGCAGGACCCGGGCCTGCGCGGTCGGGGCGCCCGCCACCTATGGTCGCCCGAACGGTGACACGCCGCTCCCCGATGGAGGGATCCTCATCACCGAGATCACCGGCTCGCGGGTGGTGCGGCTGGCGGCCGACGGGCACGTGGTCTTCGACATCCACGTCCCGGTCCGATATCCCTCCGACGCCCAGCTCGACAGCGCCGGCAACGTCATCGTCGCGGACTACGCGAGCCCGGGCGCCGTCGTTCGCGTCAGCCCCACCGGCACCCTGCTCTGGCGGTATGGGCCGAGCAGCGGGCCCGGCCGGCTCGACCATCCCAGCCTGGCGACCCCGCTGCCCGACGGCACGATCTCGATCAACGACGACTTCCGCCACCGGCTCGTCATCGTGGACCCGGCGACCAACACGATCGTCTGGCAATACGGGACGACCGACCAGCCCGGGCGAACGGCCAACCACCTCCAGGTCCCCGACGGGCACGAGCCATTGCCGCCAGGCCTCTCGTTCTGAGCATTCGCGACTGATCGTCGGGGGGACGGCCTTTCGACCCTGGCGGGCGCGGGGCGCCCCGGCACGCCCGGTGGTAGCCTCGGGTCGTGGGACGGAGGGTGTCGCGATGATGGGCCGTGGCTCCGGCATGGGCCGCGGCGGGGGCATGGGCGGCGGAGGCGGGGCCGGGAGCGCCGCCGGATTCCGGCGAGCCATGCGCGCGGAGCGGGGGCCGTCGGTGCCACCGGAGCGCCGGAACCGCACGGCCCGCAGGATCGCGGCCTTCTTCGGCCCGTACCGAGTGCAGGTGGTGGTCGTCCTGGTCGCCATCCTCACCACGAGCTTCCTCGGCCTGATCAATCCGATCCTGCTCAAGCTCCTGATCGACGAGGTGATCACGGGGCGGAAGTTCGACCGCCTCAACCTCTACGTCGGGCTGATGATCGTGATCCCGATCGGATCCGGGCTCATCGGCGTCGGGCAGAGCTACCTCAACAACGTCATCGGCCAGAACGTGATGCAGGACCTGCGGAACGCGCTCTATGCGCACCTGCAGGGCCTGCCCCTGCGCTTCTTCACCGAGACCCGCACCGGCGAGATCCAGAGCCGGCTGGCCAACGATGTGGGCGGCGTCCAGACGGTCGTCACCGACACGGCGACGAGCGTGACGGCAAACCTCGCGGTGGTCCTCTCCACGATCGCGGCGATGATCTACATCGACTGGCGCCTGACACTCCTCTCGATCGGCCTGCTCCCCTTCTTCATGTACCTCACGCTGCGGGTGGGCCGCGTGCGGCGCGAGGTCTCCTCGGAGACCCAGAAGACGCTGGCCGACGTCACCGCGGTCACCGAGGAGACGCTGAGCGTCTCCGGCGTCCTCCTGTCCAAGACGTTCGGCCAGCAGGCCGCGGCGACCGACCGCTTCCGTACGCTGAACCGCAGGCTTGCCAGGCTGCAGATCCGCCAGGCGATGGTCGGGCGCTGGTTCTTCATGATCATCGGCACGATCTTCAGCATCACGCCGGCGTTCGTGTACTGGCTGGCGGCCACGCTGGCGATGAACGGCGATCCGAGCGCGCCGACGGCCGGCTCGATCGTGGCGTTCACGACGCTCCAGAGCCGACTCTTCTTCCCCCTCGGCCAGCTCCTCAACGTACAGGTCGAGATCGCCGGATCGCTCGCCCTCTTCGACCGGATCTTCGAGTACCTCGACCTCGACCCGGAGATCGTGGACGCGCCGGACGCCGTGACGCTCGGGCCGGCAGACGTGCGCGGCCAGGTCCGCTTCAACCGTGTCTCGTTCCGCTACCCGACGAAGGCGGTCCCGTCCGAGCGCGCGCACTCCGCGGCGGCCGACAGGCCCGGCCAGGGCGACACGTCCGCCCCAGACGAGGCGGCCGCGGACGCGGTCGTGGAGCCGATCGTCGAGGAGGTGCTGGTCAACCGGCTGCGGGAGCCGGACGCCGGCCCGTCGGGCGACGCCAGCGGGGACGGGGAGGCCACGGAGGCGGCCGAGGACCCGGGCGGGGTCGGCGTCCCGATGGCCTTCGCGCTCGAGGAGATCGACTTCTCGGCCGAGCCCGGCCAGCTCGTGGCGCTCGTCGGGCCGTCGGGCTCGGGCAAGACCACGACCACCTACCTGATCCCCCGGCTGTATGACGTCGATGCGGGCGGAGTGGAGATCGACGGGCGCGACGTCCGGCGGATCGCGCTCGCCTCGCTGGGGCGCGTCATCGGCGTCGTCACCCAGGAGACCTACCTCTTTCACGCCTCCATCCGCGACAACCTGCTCTACGCGAAGCCCGAGGCGACCGATGCCGATCTCGAGGCGGCCGCGACGGCGGCCGCGATCCACGAGCGGATCACCGAGCTGCCGGACGGCTACGAGACGATGGTGGGCGAGCGCGGCTACAAGCTCTCGGGCGGCGAGAAGCAGCGGATCGCCATCGCGCGCGTCCTCCTCAAGGACCCGCGGATCCTGGTCCTCGACGAGGCGACCTCGGCCCTCGACACCGTCTCGGAGCGGCTGATCCAGTCGGCGCTCGAGCGGCTCATGGAGGGCCGCACGACCATCGCGATCGCCCATCGGCTCTCGACCATCCTGCGTGCCGACCTGATCCTGGTCTACGACCGCGGCCGGATCGTGGAGCGCGGCACCCACGACCAGCTCCTTGCGCAGGGCGGCCTCTACGCGCGCCTCTACCTGGAGCAGTTCGTCGCGCCGACGGAGTCCGCACCCGTCGAAGCGTGATCGGCCGCACGGCGGGGCGGCGCGTCCGGCAACCGGAACTGGCGCGCGTCCGTGCGCTGCGCGGCGACCATCGCCCCGACGAAAATCGGCCGCTTGCATGACTATGCAGCGACCTTGTATAGTCATGCGTGTCATGCACGAAACCACCGGCCGGGTGACACCGGCCACCACGACGACCCCGGGGGAGCCGCCCGTGAGCGGCCCCGCGCGCCCGTGAGCGCGACCGCCGGGACCGTCGTCGCGGCCGCCCCCGGTCGCCCGGAGATTCCGTTGCCGCGCGGCGGCGGAGCCGACGGTGCGCCGTCGCCCGGAGGCCCGCGCATCCGCGTCGCGATCGTGGGCGCCACGGGCTACGTCGGCGCCGAGCTCGTCCGGCTCCTCTCGCGGCATCCGAACGTGAAGATCGAAGGGCTGGTCGGCCGCGGCCGCTCCCGCGAGCCGATCGGCGGGACCCATATCCACCTCGATCGGACCGGTCTGCACGTGGACGCGACGGTCCCCGACGCGGACGCGGTCTTCCTTGCGCTGCCCCACG
Source organism: Chloroflexota bacterium (assembly GCA_017881985.1). GTDB lineage: Bacteria > Chloroflexota > Limnocylindria > Limnocylindrales > CSP1-4 > CTSoil-043. The sequence goes on from JADGQH010000002.1 coordinate 37,856, forward strand.
GCGCCGCCGCGGAGATCGTGCCCGACCTCGCGGCCCACGGCGCCGCGATCATCGACCTGGGGCCGGATTTCCGGCTCCGCGATCCGGCCGACTACCCGCGCTGGTACGGCTTCACGCATCCGCGGCCCGACCTCCTCGCCGGTTCCGTGTACGGCCTCCCCGAGCTCCATCACGATGGGCTGGCGGCGCTCCGGGAGTCCGGGCCCGCGATCGTTGGGGCGCCGGGCTGCTACCCGACGGCCACGCTCCTCGCGCTCGCACCGATGGCGCGGGCAGGGCTGATCGGCGACCTGGTCGTCGACGCGAAGTCCGGCGTCTCCGGGGCCGGCCGCGAGCCGAAGCAGGACCTCATGTTCGGCGAGGTCAACGAGAGCGTGAAGGCGTACGGCGTCGGCGGCCATCGGCACGTCGCGGAGATGGAGCAGGAGCTCGCGGCGCTCGGGGCGGGCGGCGCGGAGGGCGGCGCGGATGCGAACCCGGGCGTGCGCGGCATCGACTTCCTTCCCCACCTGGTCCCCATGACGCGCGGCATCCTGTCCGCCTGCCACGTGCGCCCCAGTCGCCCGGTCACGCAGGCGGAACTCGACGCGCTCTACGCCGATGCCTACGCGGCCACGCCGTTCGTGCACGTCGTGCCGCAGCCGCCGGCAACGAAGCACGTCCTGGGCAGCAACACCTGCCGGGTCCACGTCCGCCTCGACGAGCGAACCGGCCGCGTCCTCGCCATCGGCGTCATCGACAACCTGGTCAAGGGCGCCGCCGGGCAGGCGATCCAGGCATTCAACATCGTCCATGGCCTTCCCGAGACGACCGGTCTCGAACAGCACGCGCTCGTCCCGTGAGCAGCGTGTCTGCTGACCAGGCACCGAGGGCA
>JADGQH010000174.1 GCA_017881985.1 Chloroflexota bacterium
GACGTCCCCGTCCTTCAGCGGCTCGTGCTCATTGAGCAGCACCCCATCCCGCACGACCAGATGCGTCTCTGGAGAAAGCCCCAATTCTTCCAGCGCCTGCTGTACAGTGTGCGTGCCTTCCAGAGTGTGTTCTATTTTACGAAGGATCAAGGTAATGGTCATCAGTTTCTTGTACCCTTTTACCCCACGACTTTGCGCTTGAAGGCGCAAAAATACCAGGGCGAGTAAGACGTGTTTGGCCCAAAATGGGTCAGGACGTCTGAATTGTGCCCGATCGAAACTGGCTCCATCGAGACCAGCCGGGTCTGCTCCCCGGTGAGGGTCGGGCTGGAATCCAGCCAGCCGGGCTGGCCCATCTCGCCCCGGCAGTAGGCGCACGGGCAGAGCCAGCGCAGCCGCACGAAGTCGTAGGTCGAGACGTGGCCGTCCACCCACTCGATCCGGAGGGTCCCTGCCTGGCGGTCGGCGTGGATGCGGAGCGGGGCGGTCAGGTCGTCGCCACGCAGGTAGCTCGATGCCATGGGCATAGTGTAGGCGTGGCCGGCCCGCTCGAGTCGCCCGGTGTCACGCCCGCCGCGGATTGCGCGGCGTCAGACTCGGCAGTGGGTCGCCCGGCGCCACACCCGGCGCCGCCGCGGGCCATGCGCGGTCGCCGGCCGGAGCGGGCATCATGGCCGCATGGCCGAAGGACCGTGCAGGTGCCGAGGGTGAGCCCGGGCGGCCTCGGCCCGTTCCTCCGCAACGTGCGCCTTGTGGCCCGGCGCGAGTATCGCGTCCGGGTGCGCAGTCGCGCCTTCGTGCTCTCCACGCTCCTGCTGGCCGCCGTCGCCGTTGGCACGGGCCTGGTCCCCATCCTGGTCCGCTCCATGGACCGCAACGCGGTCGTCAGGCTGGCCGTCCATGCCGACGACGCCGCGCTGCAGGCCCTGGCGATCCGGTCGCTCGATACCGTCCTCAACGGGCGGACCCAGATCGATCCGACGACGCGCCAGGCCTGGGCGATCGATCCCGCGGCCGACGTTCCCGCCGCCCGCGCGCGCGTGGTCCAGGGCGACCTCGCGGGCCTGCTGCTCGTGGGCCGCGACGCCGAGGGCACGCCCAGCTTCGAATACGTGACGAATGCGCCGCCCGGGGGCAGGCAGGTGATCCTGATGCGCCTCGCGACGCTCGCCGTCGCGGTGAACGACCGCGTGGGCACGGTCGCCGGGCTCGTCGGCGACTTCCGGGTCACGGCCGCCGATCCGGCCGCACCCGTGCAACCGCTCGAGGCGGATTCGGCCAGCCGCGCGATCCTCGCGACGATCCTCGTCATCCTGGTGTTCATCACGTCGGTGACCTACGGCATGTGGGTGGCGACGAGCGTTGCGGAGGAGAAGGGCAGCCGGGTCATGGAGGTGATGCTGAACGCCGCCACGACCGGCGAGCTGCTCGGGGGCAAGGTGCTGGGAGTCGGTGCGGCCGGACTTACCCAGTACACCGCGATCGTCGTCCCGGCGGTGGCCGCGCTCGTCCTCCAGGGGCCGTTGGCGCAGCTGCTGCTCGGCGACGGCGCTGCCGACGACGGGCCGCTGGTCGGTCTGACCGGGGGGATCCTCGTCGCGTTCGCGGTCTTCTTCCTGCTCGGGTTCGCGCTCTCGGCGCTGCTCTACGCGGCGGCCGGCTCGCTGGTGAGCCGCCAGGAGGACGTGCAGCAGGTCGCGCTGCCCATGCTGCTGCTCTCGTTCGGCGGCTACATCGCGGCGGCCATCGCGACCGGATCGCCGGACGCCCCGTGGGTCGCGCCGCTCTCCCTGGTCCCGTTCTTCAGCCCGTACCTCATGCTCGTCCGGCTGATGACGGGCCACGTCTCGGCGGCCGAGGTCGCCATCGCGATCCTGCTCCTCCTCGTCGCGATCGCGGCCGCCCTCTGGCTGGCGATCAGGGTCTACCGGGCCGGCGTCCTCCTGTACGGCCAGCGCCCCACGCTCGGAACGGTGATCGCCGCGGCGAGGGGCCGCCGGTAGAACCCGCGAGAGAGCCGGTCGGGCCTGCGTGGGGCGGCCCGTCGGCCCGAGCGGGCGGCCGGACTGACCCTACCGAGGCGGATGCGGCTGCTTCACCACCAGCACGGAGCACCGGGAGTGGAGGAGAACGCTGTGGGCGACGCTGCCCATCACGATCCGGCTGACCCCGGTATGCCCCCGCGAGCCGATCACGATCAGGTCGCCCGCGATGTCGTGGACCGCGTGTACCAGCTGGGAGGCCGGATCGCCCTCGCGAAGGTCGCCCTCCGCGGTCCGGCCCGCGGCCTGGAGCGTGGCCACGGTCGCGGCCACCACCTGGCCGTACGTCTCCCGGGAGTTCGTGATCATCTCCGCGTAGAGGTCCATGGCCGCGGAGAACATCGTCGGCGCGATCCCCGAGCGCCATGGCGCGGCCACGTCCACGACGCCCACCACCCGCACCGGGATTCCCGCGAAAGCCGACCAGCTCAGCACGAGGTCGCGTGCGGCCATCCCTGCCGGTGACCCGTCCTCGGCGAGCAGGATCGATCGCACGTGGTCGCCGCGCGCGACCAGGACCGGCGTCACGGCATGGTCCACGACGGCGGACGAGACGGACCCCAGGAGCGCCGACTCAACAGGTCCGTGACCGCGGCTCCCCACCACGGTCAGGTCCGGCTTCCAGAGCTTCGCCTCCTCGGGGATCGCGAAGGCGGGAGCCCCACGCAGCAGGTCGGTCTCCACGGTCAGCCCGGCCGACTCGAGCGGCAGGCGCGCCGCGTCGATGACGTCCGCCAGCTCCCGGAGCGCCTGGGCCTCGTACTCGTCGGCGCCCGCCGGGACGGCGGGGATCCAGGGGCCGCCCCAGAGGGCCGGGGCGACATCAAGGGCGGCGATGACCCGGACCAGGGAGCCGGCGGGCCACGGGAGGCTGGCCACGAGGTCACGGGCCCGCAACGCGGACGGCGAGCCGTCGACGGCAAGGAGGATGCGCATGGACGATCGCCTCCGCTGCGTGTGCCGGCATCATCCTCCCGCGGCGTGACGCGCTGCACGGCGGAAATGCCCGAAACGGCCCTCCACGTGGTCCGATTCTCGCGCCGACTAGCGGGCCGACTCGCGGAGCAGCTCGTTCGCCGGCCCGTTGCCGCGTGCACGCGAGGTTGCGACGTGGTTCGGTCGGCCCGCTGGTATCGTCCACACCACCCTCAACGCAGCCCGCCCACCCACCTTCGAGGCAGTGCATGTCCCGCCCGCCGCAGCCCGAGGACCTCTACCGGTTCCGGATCCCGACCGATCCGCAGCTCTCGCCGGATGGCGAATGGATCGCGTTCACGGTCCAGACGGCCACGCGGCGCAGGGACGCCTACCGGCACGCGATCTGGCTTGCCCCGGCCGACGGGAGCGTCGCCGCTCGCCAGGTGACCATCGGGGTGCACCACGACACGCATCCCCGCTTCTCACCCGACGGCCACAGCCTGGCCTTTCTGTCCGATCGTCGGCCGGTCACGGAGGACGAGCCTGACGCGCCGGTGGACCGCGAGGACGGGATCCAGGTCCACCTGCTCCCGCTGGAAGGCGGCGAGGCTCGCCGCCTGACCGACCTCCCACGCGGTGTCGACGGCTTCGCCTGGGCGCCCGATGGCGGATCACTGGTGGTTCGGAGCGCGTCGCACGCGCCGACCCGCCCGGCCGACGCGCGAGCGCGTGGCAAGGCCCCGCTGCCGAAGCCCGGCCAGCCACCGATCTCGGACTATCGCTACCTCGATCGGCTTCAGAACATGCTGAACGGTCCGGGCTTCATCTACGACCGGGTCTCGAACCTGTGGATCGTCGACGCGGTCACGGGCGCCGCCCGACGCCTCACAACCGGCCGGACGAGCCACGACGACCCGGTCTTCTCGCCCGACGGCTCGCGTGTCGCGTACGTCGCCCAGGGCGGACGCGACCCGGACCTCGAGTGGCAGTTCGACGTCCGCGTCGTCGACGTGGCGAGCGGTCGCGATGTCCGGATCACGGATGGCCGTGGCTCCGCGTTCGGTGCCCCGGCCTGGCTGGCGGATGGGCGGACCGTGGCCGTGCTGGGCCACCGCTACCCCCGAGCCGGCGGCAGCCGCAACGACATCTGGCTGTTCGCGGCGGATGGCAGTGACGCCGAGGCGGGTGCGGGGCGCAACCTCTCGGGCCGCCACGACCTGATGCCCGGCTCGGGCATGGGCAGCGACATCACGCCCGGCGAGCCCGCGCGCCTGTGGGCGGCCCCGGACGGCCGCCATCTCCTGTTCACGGCGCCGATCCACGGCAGCTACGAGCTCTGGCGAATCGCGATCGACGACGGCGAGGTGGAGCGCCTCACCGAGGGCCGCCACTACCTGTCCGGTTGGCACGCCGTCCGGCGCGCCAACCTGGGCGTGCGCGTGGCACTGGTCAGGTCGGACCCGACCGCGCTCGGCGACGTGCACGTCGCCGACCTGGCGCTGGACGGGGCGGCGGGTGACGCGGACGGCGCCGAGCTGCGGCGGATCACCCGCTGCAATGACGAGGCGCTCGAGGAGATCGAGCTGCGGCCGGCGGTCGAACGCTGGGTGACCGTCGACGGGCGCGAGATCCAGGGGTGGCTCATGCCCTGCGCGGCGGCGGAGGCGGGCGAGCCCGCGCCGCTGGTCCTCGAGATCCATGGGGGTCCGCACACCCTGTATGGCTGGTCCCCGTGCTGGGAGTTCCAGGTGCTCGCCGGGTCGGGCGTCAGCGTCCTTGCCACGAACCCGCGCGGGTCGGAGGGCTACGGCCAGGACTTCAATGCCGCGAACGTCCCGGACTGGGCCGTGGGCCCGACGCGCGACGTGCTGGCCCACGTCGATGCCGCGGTCGCGGCCGGGCTCGCCGACCCGAAGCGACTCGGGGTCGCGGGCGGTTCCTACGGCGGGTACCTCACGAACTGGATCGTGGCGGCGGACCAGCGCTTCGCGGCCGCGATGACCTGCCGGAGCGTGACCGACCTCGCGATGCTCATGCTCACGGGTGATCTCGCCGGCGGTCTCTTCGGGAAGATGGAGTTCGGCGCACAGCCCTGGGAGGACCCGGAGCTCTACCGGCGGCTCTCGCCGCTCACCTATGCCGACCAGATCCGGACGCCGCTCCTGATCCAGCACGCGGAGAACGACCTGCGCTGCCCGATCAGCCAGGCGGAGGCGCTCTTCGCCGTCCTGCGGACGCTCAGGCGGCCGGTCCGCTTCATGCGCGTGCCCAACGAGACCCACGAGCTGACGAGGTCGGGCGCTCCGTTCCGGCGGATGGAGAACCTGGTCCAGGTGCGCTCATGGTTCGGGCACTACCTTGTGACCGGCAAGCGCCGCCTGCCGCCACTCCCGCGGGATCGGGCCGGGAAGTAGGAGCTCAGGTCCGGCTGGCCGGCATGAGGCACGTCAGGCAGTCGCAGCGGACCCCGGCCAGAAGCGCGCGACGATGGCCGCCGCCACTGCCAGGGCGACGAGGCTTGCCAGCCATCCGGCGCCGACGAGCAGCCCGAGCCGGTCCACCTGCTCCTCGACGAGCCGCAGCGAGCGCCCCGCCAGGACCGTGCCTCCCTTCCACGGGATGCTGACGGTTGCGATGCGGACCCCGGGACGCGGCTGCCATGTGACCGCGTTGCGCCCCGCGGCGCGGGCGGCGGCAAGGACCCCGGCGGGCACGGCGGGTGGCTGTCCGTCGAGCAGCCCGCCGCTGGCGAGGATCGCGTCGTCGCTTCCGTAGACCACGACGAATGGGGCGAGGCTCCGGGCGACATCCACCGGCACCGCGTCGACCTGGTCCTGCGGCGTCCCGCCGGCGTCGAGGCGCGCGGCGGCGTCCTCGGCGAGCTGGACCTGCGGCTCGTTCGCGAGCCACCGCCCATCCTGCTGCGCGACGATATAGACCAGGCCGGCCAGCGCGGTCGCGACGATGGCCAGGGGCAGGAACACGAGGACCGCGATTCGGCGCCGCATGCCAAGCCAGACGCGATCCGGGCGCCGGGTGTGACGGCGGCCTCGGCGAATCGGGGAGGCCGCGACGCCGGTGCGATAATCCGGCGCATGGAAGCTGCCGGCCGATCTACGAGGCGCTGAGCGTGGCTGCGGGTTCCAGCTCGCGCCTCCCGCGAGGGGCCGTCGAGCGACGCCTCTTCGTGGACGCACCGCCGGACGTCGTCTGGACCGCGCTCCACGACCCGGGCTGCCCGGTCTGGCGCGACGTCCGCTTGCATCTCGATCCGGCCGGCCCGGATTGGCCCGCCGCCGGCGCCCGCCGGCACGCCCGCTTCCGGGTGGGGCCCGTTGTGCTCGGGACGCTGGTCGAGAGCCTGGAAGCGCGCCCGGCACGCCGGTTCCGGGTCGGCATCGGCGGCGGCGCGATCGTCGGCGAGCGCCGATGGGAGCTCACGCCGGCAGCCGGCGGGACGCGGGTGGCCGGATCGGTCCATCTCGAAGGTCGCTCGCGGGTGGGTCGCGCCTTCCTGCGCCTGGGCCGTGGCGGGATCGGGCCCCGGCTCGAGGCCGAGCTGGCCGCCCTCAAGGAGAAGGCCGAGGCAGCTGCCGGCCGCGCCACGCCCTAGCGTCGGGCCTTCCTCGAGCTGCCCGGCCGGCGTTGCCGATTCCCGCCCGCGCACCGAACGCCCGGTCGCCCGGGATGCACTGATGGCGCATCCAACTGAACTGTTAGAATGTTCTGAACGGTCAGGACCAAGCACAGAGACGGATCGACCGGACAGCGGAGAGTTATCGATGGTCCCGAGCTCAATGCAGGAGGCGGTCATCTGGGACGCCGATCCCCCTCGACCCGACGAGAGCCGGGCGCCTCGCGAGGACGAGCACACGCGCGAGGCGTACATCGAGGAGGTCGGCCGGTACTTCGAGAACCTGGGCTGGCTGCGGATGGCGGGACGCCTCATCGGCGCGCTGATGATCGCCGAGG
>JADGQH010000175.1 GCA_017881985.1 Chloroflexota bacterium
GGCGTACGATGCGGGCATGCCCCGTCTTGCGTGCTGGTCGTGTGGCCGGAACATCTACGCGACGTCGCCGCTCGAGTCGCTCTTCGCGGAGGAGCGCCGGTGTCCGCGCTGCGGCGTGGCCATGAACCTCGAGCGTCGCGACGTCGAGCGCCGCGAGCAGGTCCGCCGCCAGAATCCCCCCGCCGACCCCGGGCCGCCGCCGGACGGAGAGCGCCGCGTCGCGGAGCGGCGGTCCGTCCAGCGACGCCGCGGTCGGTAGCGCGCCGCGCCCGGCAGCCTGGACCTTGACGCGTCCCATGCACGTCACCCTCCTCGGGCTCGGCCTGATCGGCGGCTCCGTCGCCCGTGCGTTGCGCGAGGCCGGGGGCTGGACGACTGCGGCATGGACCCCGACGAGAGCGGGACCGGCGCTCGCCCTCGCATCGGGCGCGATCGACGCCGCGCCGGAGGCGCTCGAGGATGCGCTCGCGGACGCGGACCTCGTGGTGCTGGCGGCGCCGCCGATCGCATGCCTTGCGCTGCTGGACCGGCTGGCCGGTGAGGCGCGCCGCGGGCGCCCCGCCGCGGCCGTCGTGACCGACGTGGCCAGCACGAAGGCGCGGATCGTCGACCGGGCTGTCACCCTCGGCCTTCGATTCGTGGGCGGCCACCCGATGGCAGGCCGGGAGACGAGCGGCTTTCCCGCCGCGACCGCGACCCTCTTCGTGGGTCGACCCTGGGTCGTGGTCCCGGGCGATCCCGGCGACGGCGTGGCGATCGAACGGGTCGAGGACCTCGCGCGCGCCACCGGTGCGGTCCCGGTTCGGATGGACGCGTTGGCGCACGATGCCGCCGTGGCGATGATCAGCCACCTCCCGATCGTGGCAGCGGCCGCGCTCGTGGAGGCGGCCGCAGGCGTCGCCGGAGAGTGGCCGCCAGCGGGCTGGCCCGCAGCCGCCGCCCTCGCGGCGTCCGGCTGGCGCGACGGCACGCGACTCGCCCGCGGCGACGCGACGATGGGGGCGGGGATCGCCGTGACGAACGCGACGGCGCTGGCCGCTGCGCTCCGCGCGTACCGGGACCGGATCGACGCGTGGCTCGCGCTGCTCGAGGCGTCCGGGCTCGACGGGCTCCCAGACGAGACCGCGATCCGCGCGCGTCTCGCGTCGGCGCGCGACCGCCTGGGCGGCCCCGGCTGACGTGGGCGATCCGCCGGCGGAGTCCGTGCTGGTCGTGCCGCGCGCGGCCCTGATGGGCGCGTCCGGGTGGCGAGGCGTCCTGGACCGGGAGACGGAGCCGTACCTGGCGGTCATCGGGCGCGAAGGCCGCTTCGCCCCGCGCGCGGCCATGGAGACGGACCCGCGCTTCAAGCAGGTCATTCCGTACCTCGTCCTCTGCGACCGCGGCGACTACTTCCTGATGCGGCGAACGCGGGCCGGCGTCGACGCGCGCCTGCACGACCGGTTCTCGATCGGGGTTGGCGGCCACCTCAACCCGGGCGACGTGGACCTGGGCGGCGGCCTGGCCCGCGAGTGGGCCGAGGAGATCGAAGCCGCCTTCGTCCCGGAGTTCCGCCTCGTTGGCCTGCTCAACGACGACGGGACCGAGGTCGGCCGGGTCCATGTCGGCGTGGTCTTCATCGCCGAGGCGGCGGGCCGGCCCGTCGCCGTCCGTGAGCGGCACAAGCTCGAAGGGCGCTTCGTCCCGCCCGGCGACGTGCTGGCGGTTCACGAGCGGATGGAGTCCTGGAGCCAGCTCGTCTTCGACTTCGTGAGCGGCCGCGGTGCAGGGGTCCGCGGCGGCACGCCGGGCGCCGGCGACGAGGCGCCGGACCCGGCCTGACCCTGACGCCGGGCCTTCGCTCGCCGGGCCGCGACGCGCGGGTGCATACTGGCCGTTGAGCCCATTTCTGATGCGCCGACCGATCATCCTCGCCCGCTCCATCCCGCTCGTGGTGGGAATGCTCGCGGTCGCGCTCGCAGCGCTCGCCGGCCCCGTCCACGCCGCGAATCCCGCCGTCGTCGTGCTGCCCACGACGGGCGACGTCGACGGGGTGATGGCGCAGTTCCTCGCCGACGGGATCTCGCGAGCCGAGCGCGAGGGCGCTCCCGCGGTCATCGTCGAGCTCAACACGCCCGGCGGAAGCCTCGAGTCGATGCAGAAGATCACGAGCATCTTCCTCGAGTCCCCGGTGCCGGTGATCGTGTGGGTGTCGCCGGCCGGCGGGCGGGCCGCGAGCGCTGGCACGTTCATCACGCTCGCAGCGAATCTCTCCTTCATGGCGCCCGGGACGAACATCGGCGCGGCGAGCCCGATCGACAGCAGCGGTGCGGACATCCCGGGGACGCTCGGCGTGAAGGTCAAGAACGACGCGATCGCGAACATCTCGGCCATCGCCCAGGCGCGCGGGCGACCGGTGGCATGGGCGGCCTCGACGGTCAGCGACGCGACGAGCTACTCGGCCGCCGAGGCGGTCGCCGCCGGGGGCGTCGACGGGATCGCGGCCACCGAGGCGGACGTGCTCGCGGCGGCGAACGGAAGGACCGTCACCGTGGCGGGTGGTCGGCCGGTGACGCTGGCCCTTGCCGGCGCGACGACCGAGGTGGTCGAGCTGAGCCCGCTCCAGGCGATCCTCCGTGTGCTCGCGGACCCGAACCTTGCCTTCATCCTGTTCGTGGTCGGCGTCCTCCTCCTCGCGCTCGAGCTCGGCAGCCCGAACCTCGTGACGGGCATCCTGGGCGCCTTCGCCATCCTGCTCGCCTTCATCGGGTTCACTGACCTGCCCCTCAACGTGGCCGGCCTCCTGTTCGTCGGCTTCGGCGTGGCGCTCCTGGTCCTCGAGACCCACGTGACCAGCCACGGCCTGCTCGCGATCGCCGCCGCCGCCTTCGTCGCGATCGGGGCGGCAACCCTGTACGGCAGCCCCGGCGTGCCGAGCGTGCCGGGGATCGAGGTCGCGCTGCCGGTCATCGTCGTGATGACGGGCATGACCGCAGCGTTCGGCGCGCTCATCACGCTGACCGCCTACCGGACGCGCCGGATGCGCTCGAGCACCGTGCTGGTGGGCAACCTGCGGGTTGCCGGGGAGGCGGGGGTCGTCTCGACCGAGATCAACCCGCTCGGCAGCGTGCACGCGGTCGGCGAGGAATGGACCGCCCGCAGCGAGGACGGACGACCGCTCGCCCGCGGCGCTCGCGTCGAGGTCGTCCGCCAGGATGGGCTGACGCTGTACGTTTCCCCGGTCGAGCCCGGCTCGGCCACCTGACCCCGCAGCTCGAAAGGAGCGCCCGCGTGGAAGTCGCCGTCCTCTTCGCGATCCTGGTCGCCATCCTCTTCCTCGGCCTGCTGCTCCTGTACCTGTCCGTCCGGGTCGTCCAGCAGTACGAGAAGATGGTGGTCTTCCGGCTCGGCAAGACGAACGAGGCGCTCGTCCGCGGGCCGGGGCTCCGGTTCCTGATCCCGATCATCGACCGCCCGGTGAAGGTCGACGTCCGCGAGCAGTTCATCGAGGTTCCCAGCCAGACCACGATCACGAAGGACAACGCGCCGATCAACGTCGACTTCCTGATCTACTGGCGCATCAGCGACCCGCTCAAGAGCGTCGTCAACGTCGCCAACTTCAGCGGTGCGCTCCAGGGCGTCGCGACCACGACCCTGCGGGCCGTCATCGGTGACATCCTTCTCGATGAGGTCCTGTCGCGCCGCGAGCAGATCAACGAGGTGCTCCGCGTCAAGCTCGACGAGGTGACCGAGCGCTGGGGCGGCAAGGTCACGACAGTCGAGATCCGCGAGATCACGCCGCCGCGCGACGTCCAGGACGCGATGAACCGGCAGCTCTCGGCCGAACGGACCCGGCGTGCCGTGATCACCGAGTCGGAGGGCAAGCGCCAGTCGGAGATCAACATCGCCGAAGGGTCGAAGCAGGCCGCGATCCTCGACGCCGAAGGCCGGCGCCAGGCGCAGATCCTCGACGCCGAAGGGTTCAGCCAGGCGCTCGAGCGGATCTACACCGCGGCGGCGGGCATCGACCAGAAGACGATGCTGCTGCAGTACCTGGAGGCGCTCAAGGCGCTCGGCGCGAGTCCCTCCACCAAGTTCGTCATCCCGACCGAGTTCACCCGGTTCCTCGAGCCCCTCGCGCTGACGCTCGGGGCGGGCCTTGCGTCCGGGGCCGAGACCGCCACGCCGCCGACCCACCCGATGGGCGGCCCGGGCTGAGCGGCTGCTCGGAAGACCGCGGGGTTGCGGCGGCGGCGGTCCGCTATGATCGGCCGCGGGTGGGCCGTGGTCGAGCGATCAAGGGGACGATCGCGCTTCGGCGCACGCGGTGAGCCAGGAAGGTCGGATGTCCGCCAAGATCCTCGTTGTTGACGACGACCCGAACGTCCAGCGCCTCCTGAGCTTCACGCTCAAGCAGGAAGGCTACGAGGTCATCGTGGCCGGCGACGGTGCCGAGGGCTTCAAGCTCTGGGCGCAGGACCCGCCCGCCCTCGTCCTGCTCGACGTGATGCTCCCGAAGCTCGACGGCTACCAGGTGGCCGCCAAGATCCGGGCAGAGGAGGGGGGCTCCGGCCACGTCCCGATCATCATGCTCACCGCCGAGAGCGAGGTGGAGCAGAAGATCCGCGGTTTGCGCGCCGGGGCGGACGACTACCTGGTAAAGCCGTTCCACCCAGCCGAGCTCCTCGCGCGGATCAAGAGCCTCCTCGCACGGTTCGCGCCGCGCGACATGCTCGTGGGCCGTCCGCCGCTCGGGCGTGTTCTCGCCTTCTACGGCGCAAAGGGCGGCGTGGGGACGACGACGATCGCGATCAACACGGCGATCGCCCTGCATCGCGAGCTGGGCCGCAAGGTGTGCCTGGTCGACGCGAACCTCCAGTTCGGCGATCACCGGGTTTTCCTCGACCTCGGCCTCGATCGCAAGAGCATCGTCGACGTCGTCACCGCCCCGTCGATCGACGCGGATCTCTTCCGTAACGTCGTCGTCAAGCACGACTCCGGGATCGACCTCCTGCTCGCGCCGCCGTCGCCCGAGACAGCCGAGCTCGTCACGAAGGAGCACCTCGCGCACATCCTCGAGACGCTGCGCGGCCTCTATGACTACATCGTCGTCGACGTCGACAAGCGTCTCGATGACACGAACCTCGGCATCTTCGATGCGGCCGACACCCTCTTCGTCGTGATGACCGCGGACCTCTCGTGCCTCAAGAACGTGCGCCTCGTCCTCGAGACGCTGGGCCACATCGGCTACGCCGACGACCGCGTGAAGCTGGTCCTCAACCGCTCGAACGCGTTCACGGGCATCAACGTCAAGAACGCCGAGGGCGCCCTCAAGCGCACCATCGACCACCTCGTCATCAACGAGTACCGGGGCGCGATCAGCGCCCTCAACTCTGGCGCGCCGGTCATGTTCACGAAGGCCGACTCACCGCTCGGGCGCTCGTTCCACGACTTCGCCCGTGCGATCGAGAAGCAGCCGCGGGCGGTGACGGGAAGCGCGCTGGTTGCGCCGGCGCGCTGACGCCCGCCTTCGGGACTGCCCCCGCGCACCCCAGGGGCGCACCTGCGGAGTCCCGCGGTAAGTCCGAGTGAAGCGGCGGGTGGCCGCGGGGTGAGACTGCGCGCCTAGGGTGGCGCCATGCTCGCAACCGTGCTCGCCGCCACGCTTCGTGGGCTCGAGGGCCGCCCGGTCCGCGTCGAGGTGGACGTGGCGCCCGGATTGCCCGGCTTCACCATCGTCGGTCTCGCGGACGCGGCGCTGCGCGAGTCCCGCGAGCGGGTTCGCGGTGCGCTCCGGAATGCCGGCTTCGTCCATCCGCCACGCCGCATCACGGTGAACCTTGCCCCGGCGGACGTCCCGAAAGCGGGCTCCGCCCTGGACCTCGGGATCGCGATCGCGATCCTCGTCGGCTCCGAGCAGCTTCGTCCATCCGGTCGCTGGGCGATGCTCGGGGAGCTGGGGCTCGGCGGGGAGGTCCGGCCGGTCCCGGGCCTGCTGCCGATGATCGCGGCGCTCGCGCGGCGCGGAGCCGGACGCGTGGTGGTGCCGGCGGACGCGCTCGACGAGGCCCGCCTCGTGCCGGGGATCGAGGCGCTGCCGGCCGCGTCGCTCGGGCAGGCGGTGGAGCTCGTCCGTGGCCGGCGCGTGCGCGGCCGCGGGCCGATGACCCGGGCGGAGCTGATCCCCGACGAAGCGGAGCGGCGGCCTCCGACGCCATCCGACGACGACGCATGGCCGGACCTCGCGGACGTCCGTGGCCAGGCCGAGGCGCGCCGCGCGCTCGAGATCGCGCTCTCCGGTGGCCACGCGCTGCTCATGATCGGGGCCCCGGGATCGGGCAAGACCCTGCTCGCACGGACCATCCCCGGGCTGCTCCCGCCGCTCGATCCGGCGGAGGCACACGAGGCGACGGTGATCGCCTCGGTTGCCGGGGAGGGGCCCGTCCGAAGCCTCGTGACGAAGCGGCCGTTCCGGGCGCCGCATCACACGGCCTCCTACGCGGCGCTCGTGGGCGGAGGGCCCCGGCTGGCACCGGGTGAAGTGACCCGGGCTCACCACGGCGTCCTTTTCCTCGATGAGCTGCCCGAGTTCGACCGGGCCGCGCGCGAGGCGCTGCGCCAGCCGCTCGAGGAGGGCCGGATCGCGATCGCGCGGGCGGGCGGGGCGGTCGAGATGCCGGCCCGCTTCCAGCTCGTCGCGGCGATGAACCCGTGCCCGTGCGGGTGGGCCGGCGACCCGTCCGGCCGCTGCACCTGCCCTCTTGGCCTGCCGGACCGGTACGCGGCGCGGATCTCCGGGCCGTTCCGGGACCGGCTCGACCTGTGGGTCGGCCTGCCGCGCGTGGCGCCCGCGGCGCTCCTCTCCCGCGGCGAGGGCGAGGCATCGGCGCCCGTGGCGGCGCGCGTCGCGGCGGTCCGTGCGCACCAGGTCGCGGCGCGTGGCCGTCTC
>JADGQH010000176.1 GCA_017881985.1 Chloroflexota bacterium
GCTCGGGCCGCCGCCATCGCGGCGGCGACCGCGCCCTGCGCGTCGCCGCGTGCCGCCGCCTCCTCCGCGGCAAGCACGAGCGCATTGCCGTCCACGACCAGTGCGAGCGCGTCGCTCAGGGGGGCGAGCGACCGGGGATCGTTCGCAACCGCATCGCCGTCGTGCGCCCCGTCGAGGGCGCCGCCTGGCGATCCGGCCGGCGTCTCCGCAGGGGCCGGGTCGGCGGCGGCCGTGGCCGCGGGCGCCGGCGCGTCGGCAACGTTCTCGAGAAGGCCGGGCGCGAGGGCAAGCGCCCGCTGCGCCTCGGCATCCCCGACCCGGCGACGGAGCTCCTCGGTCAGCGCGCGGTATCGCTCCCGTCGCGCCGGCGTGGGCTCGATCTCCAGGGCGCGTCGGAGCGCATCACACGCCTCGGGGTGCTTCGCGGCCGCCTCGCGCGCATCTGCGAGCAGGTCGAACGTCGCGGAGGCCTCGTCGGGTCGCTGGAGCACGACGAGCGCCTGGGCGCGGCCCATCAGCGCCGCGTCGTCGGCGGGAGCCACGGCAAGCGCCGCGTCGAAGCTGTCGAGCGCCTGGACAGGCTGGCCGAGCCGGAGCTCCACGGAGCCGAGCGCGGTCCGGGGCACGGCACGATCGCTCGCCAGCGAAGCGGCTTCCCGGTACCACGCGGCGGCGGCCTCGAGCCTGCCGCGCATGACGGCCACGTGGCCGGCCCGGAGGGCCTCCCGGTATCGGTCGAAGAGGGCCTCGGTCATCCCTCGCCTGGGGCTCGTCGAGCCGGATCGGGCGCCCGTCCGGGCGCCCAGCCTCTCAGCGCTTGGTGTACTGCGGCGCCTTGCGGGCCCGCTTCAGGCCGTACTTCTTGCGCTCCTTCATCCGCGGGTCGCGGGTCAGGAAGCCAGCCTGGCGGAGGGGGACGCGATTGCTCTCCGGGTCGACCATGAGGAGGGCGCGGGCGATCCCGTGCCGGATCGCGCCGGCCTGGCCGGTGACGCCGCCGCCCTCGACCTTGATGAGGGTGTTGAAGCGGCCCTCGGTGCCGGTCACGCGGAACGGCATGCGCAGCTCGCCCTCGGGCACGGCATTGCCGAAGTGCTGCTCCAGCGACCGGCCGTTGACGACGATCTCGCCCTCGCCGGGGATGAGGCGGACGCGGGCGACGGCGGTCTTCCGGCGCCCGGTCCCGTGAAAGAAGGACGGGATGGTCATGTGGGCATGCTCCTCGTCAGGTCAGCGGTTCCGGCCGCTGCGCCTGGTGGGGGTGATCCGCGCCGGCGTAGATCTTGAGCTTTCGGAGCTGCTGCGCGCCAAGACGGGAGTGGGGCACCATGCCCTTCACCGCGCGACGGACGGCCTCCTCGGGACGGCGCTCCATCAGGTGACCGAGCGTCTCCTCCTTGTACCCGCCAGGGTAGCCGCTGTGCCGCGCATAGATCTTGGCGTCGAGCTTGTCGCGGCTGACGGCGACCTTCGCGGCGTTGAGCACGATCACGTGATCGCCGCCGTCCAGGTTGGGCGTGTAGGTCGGCTTGTGCTTGCCCACGAGGACGCGGGCGATCCGCGACGCGAGCCGGCCGAGCGTCTCGTCCGTCGCGTCGACGACGTACCAGCGTCGCTCGATCTCCGCCTCCCGGAGCGTATACGTCTTCGCGGTCATGTTTCTCCGTTCATCTCCCGTGCGACCCGTCCCATGACGACCCGCCGCAGGCAGAGCCCCTTCGCCGGGGCGACTGCCCCGTGGAAGGCCGGCTGCCGTGACGCGAGCGCCTCGGCGACCGCCGATACCTCGACCTCCCCGCGGCCCACCAGCAGGAGCGCCGCGACGATCCGTCTCACCATCTGCCGCAGGAAGGCATCCCCGCGGACGTCCACCGTCACGAGGCGACCTTCCCGCCGCACCCGGACCCCGTGAAGGGTTCGGACCGGCTGGCGGTCCACCGCCCCGAAGGCCGAGAAGTCGTGCCGGCCCTCGAGGACCAGCCCGGCCCGCGCCATCGCAGCGGCGTCGAGAGGGGTCCGCACCCCGAGCGCGAAACGCTCGCGGAGCGGGCTTCGCGGCCCGTTCCAGACGGTGTAGCGGTAGTCCCGATACCGCGCCGCATAGCGAGGGCGAAACCCCATCGGTGCCCGGCGAAGATCGCGAACCGCGACATCCGCCGGCAGCAGCGCGTCGAACGCCCTGCCGAGCTCCGCCATCGTGAGCCGCCCGGCCCAGCTGAATGCGATCACCTGGCCCGTTGCGTGCACCCCGGCGTCGGTGCGTCCCGCCGCGTCGACCCGGACCCGGCGACCGCCGGAGAGCGTGCTGAGCGCGGCTTCGAGTTCACCCTGGACCGTCCGGGCCCCCAGCTGAAGCTGGAACCCGGCGAAGTCCGTGCCGTCGTATTCGACCCGTGCGCGGTACCGCACGGGGGCGCCCTCTCGAGCGCCTTGCTCGTCGCCACTGCGCCGACGCATCGCTGCGTTGGCCCGTCCGCTCGCTCGCTCACGCACCTAAGTGCGCTCGCTCACGTGCTCCGCGCCGCCTTGCGCTGCATCCAGCGGAGCGGCGAGACTTGATTGTCTCCGATCAGAGGAGCTCGATCTGGACGATCGGGGCCCTGTCACCGTTCCGGTTGCCGATGTGGGTGATCCGGGTGTACCCGGACGTCCGCTCGGTGTACTTCGGGGCGATCTCATCGAAGAGCTTCTTGATGACGAGGGGCTCGTCCGGGAGCTCGGCCACCACGGTTCGCCGCGCGGAGAGATCCCCCCGCTTGGCGAGCGTGATCATCCGCTCCACCTGTGGGCGGATCTCCTTGGCCTTCGCCTCGGTGGTCATCACCTTCTCGTAGCGGAGGACCGACACGATCAGGTTCTTGTAGAGCGCGAGCCGCGGGCCCTGCATCCGGCCGAGCTTCCGGCCGCCGATCTGGTGGCGCATCGCTCAGACCTCCTCCGACTCGTCGCCGAACGGCTCGTCGCCGTCTTCCTCGGCCTCGTCGAGGTCCGACGGCTCCGTCTCGGGGACGAGGAAGCCCCGCATCCGGAGCCGCTCCTTCATCTCGTCGAGCGACTTCTTGCCGAAGTTGCGCATCCGGAGCAGGTCGTCGTCGGTCAGCTGGAGGAGCTGGCCAACCCGCACGATGTTGTTCCGCTTGAGCGAGTTGTACGCCCGCATCGGGAGGTCGAGCTCCTCGATCGGCATCTCGAGCATGTTCGCCGGGATCTGCGGCAGGCTGCCCGCCGGGCTGGCGGCGATCGCCGCGGTGCCGACGTTGGCGAACAGGGCGAACTGGCGGACCAGGATGTCGGCCGACTTGGCGAGCGCGTCCTCCGGGGTGATGGTCCCGTCGGTCTCGATCTCGAGGGTCAGCTTGTCATAGTTGGTCATCTGTCCGACGCGCGTGTTCTCGACCGTGAAGTTGACCTTCCGAACGGGCGTGAAGATCGCGTCGACGGGGATGACGCCGATGGGCAGGCCCTCCGGCCGCTCCGCGGCGAGATAGCCGACGCCGCGCTCGACCGTGAGGTCGATCTCGATCGTCACGTCGTCGCTGTCGAGGGTCATGAGGCCGAGCTCGGGGTTGATCACCTCGACGTCGGCCGACTCCACGATGTCGGCAGCGGTGACCCGGCCGGCGCCGGACTTGACCAGCTTGAGCTGGACCGGGTGGGCCGCGAAGCTGCGCAGGCGGAGCTTCTTGACGTTCAGGACGATCTGGGTGACGTCTTCCTTGACGCCCGGGATCGTCGTGAACTCGTGGAAGACGTCGCGGATCTGGATGGAGGTGACGGCCGCGCCCTCCAGGGAGGAGAGCAGGACGCGCCGGAGCGCGTTCCCGAGGGTCACCCCGTAGCCCGCGGGAAGGGGGCCGGCCTCGTACTTCGCGTACGAGCCCTGCTCGGCGACGGGCTCGATCTGGGTCGTGGCGTCGAGTTCGATCATGGGTGTGGGGTCTACCTCGAGTAATACTCGACCACGAGCTGCTCGTTGAGCTCGAGCGGCATCTGGTCGCGGCGCGGGGCGGCGATGATCGTGCCCGTGAAGGTGGCCGCGTCGAGGGTCAGCCACTCCGGGACCTGTCCCGAGCGAAGGGCCTCGCTGACCGCCTTGAACGGCTCTCGCTCGCGCCGCGCGGCGCGGACCTCGACTCGATCGCCCGGCTTGCAGTGGAACGATGGAACGTTGGTCGGTCGGCCGTTGACGGCGAAGTGGCCGTGCGTCACGAGCTGTCGCGCGTGGTCGCGCGAGGCCGCGATGCCGAGCCGGAAGACCACGTTGTCGAGCCGGAGCTCGAGAATCCGGAGGAGGTTCTCGCCGGTCACGCCCGGACGGGACTCGGCCTCCTCGAAGTAGTTGTGGAACTGGCGCTCCAGGATGCGATAGATGCGGCGGACCTTCTGCTTCTCGCGAAGCTGGAGGCCGTAGTCCCCGACCTTTCGGCGGCGGACGCCGTGCTGGCCCGGCGGCGTCGGACGCCGCTCGAAGGAGCACTTCTTGGTATAGCAGCGCGAGCCCTTCAGGAAGAGCTTGGCGCCCTCGCGGCGGCAGAGGCGGCAGACCGGACCGGTGTATCGAGCCATGATGCTTCTCCCGGCCTAGACGCGGCGCCGCTTGGGCGGGCGGCAGCCGTTGTGCGGGATGGGCGTCACGTCGGTGATCGCGGTCACCTCGAGCCCGGCGGTCTGGAGCGAGCGGATCGCCTGCTCCCGGCCCGCGCCGGGACCCTTCACGTAGACCTCGACCTGGCGCATTCCGTGCTCCATCGCCTTCTTGGCGGCGGAGTCGGCCGACAGCGCGGCGGCATACGGCGTGCTCTTGCGGGAGCCCTTGAACCCGACGATCCCCGACGATCCCCAGCTGATCACGGCCCCGCTGAGGTCCGTGATCGTGACGATCGTGTTGTTGAAGGTCGCCTGGATATGAACGTGCCCAACGGGCACGTTCTTACGCTCCCGCCGACGCTGCTTTGGTGCGCGCTTGCGATCGGCCATACGTCCGGCTCGTCCCTCTTTACTTCTTGCGCCGAGCGCCGACCGTCTTCTTCGGTCCGCGACGCTGGCGAGCGTTGGTCTTCGTGCGCTGGCCCCGGACCGGGAGGTTCCGCCGGTGGCGGAGCCCGCGGTAGGAGCCGATCTCGATGAGGCGCTTGATGTTGAGCGCCACCTCGCGGCGGAGGTCTCCCTCGACCTTGAACCGCCGATCGATCAGCTCGCGCAACCGGGTGACCTGGTCCTCCGTGAGGTCCCGGACCCGGGTGTCGGGGTTGACGTTCGTCTGCTGGAGGATCTTCTGGCTGGTTGGCAGCCCGATCCCGTAGATGTATGTCAGGGCGACTTCCACGCGCTTCTCGCGCGGGATGTCGACGCCGGCGATCCGTGCCATGTGATCAGCCCTGCCGCTGCTTGTGCTTTGGATTGGCGCAAATGACCATCACGGTCCCGTGGCGGCGGATCACCTTGCAGTTGTCGCAACGGGCCTTCACCGAGGCTCGGACTTTCAACGATCTTCCTTCGCGCTGGGTGCCGGCTACTTCAGCCGGTACGTGATCCGACCCCGGGTGAGGTCGTACGGGGACAACTCGACGCGGACCCGGTCGCCCGGCAGGATCCGGATGAAGTTCATCCGGAGCTTTCCGCTGATGTGGGCAAGAACGCGGTGGCCGTTCTCCAGCTCGACGGCGAACATCGTGTTCGGCAACGGCTCGAGGACAGTACCCTCGACTTCGATCGCGTCCTTCTTGGCCAACGTGCTCCCTGGTGTTCCTGCTCACAGCCGCGTACCGACAGGAGCCGACACACGAACGCGTAGCGTATCAACTTTGGCCGATTCCGGCAAGCGCCGGCTCCGGCCCTACAGCCTGGTGAGGACCTCCGGGCCGTCCTCGGTGACGGCAACCGAGTCCTCGAAATGGGCCGCGACGGAGCCGTCACGGGTGACAACGGTCCAGCCGTCGACGAGCGTCTCGACGTCGGCACTGCCAAGGGTGAACATCGGCTCGATCGCGAGGCAGATGCCCGGCGCGAGCTCGATCCCCTTCGTTTTCGTCCGGTAGTTCGGGACCTGCGGCTCCTCGTGCATGGCCGTCCCGATCCCGTGCCCGACATATGGGCGGACCACGCCGTAGCCGTGCGGCAGGGCGACATCCTCGACGGCTGCCGAAATGTCCCAGATCCGGTTCCCGGTGATCGCTGCGGCGATCCCCGCCTCGAGCGCACGCCGGGTCGTCGCGACCAGCTCGCGGACCTCGGGCGACGCTTCGCCGACGATGAAGGTTCGCGCCGCGTCGCCGTGATAGCCATCGATGATCGCTCCGGCGTCGATGGAGACCACCTGGCCGTTCGCGATCGTCCGGTCGCCGGGGATCCCGTGGACCACCTCGCGGTCGATCGAGATGCAGAGCGAGGACGGGTAGCCGTAGTAGCCCTTGAACGACGGCGTGCCGCCGGCCTTCCGGATGAGCTCCTCGGCGATCCGATCGAGGTGCGCGGTCGAGACGCCAGGGCGGAGCTCCTCCTCGACGAGCCCCAGGACCTCGGCGACCACGCGCCCGGCCCGGCGCATCGTGGCGATCTCCGCGGCCGACCTGCGGGTGATCACGGGCTGGTGCGCCAGTACGGGATCGGCTCGATCGCGTCGAGCAGGTCGTTCGTGACGGCCGCGATCGGCCGGCGTCCATCCACTGTCTGGAGGACCCCCGCGGCGCGGTAGTGCTCGACGACGTCTGCGAGGGCGCCGAGCTGCTTCTCGAGACGAGCCTGGACGATCTCCGGGCGATCGTCGTCCCGCTGGATCAGGGCAGAGCCGTCGATGTCGCAGATCCCCGGCACCCGCGGCGGGTAGGCCGTCTCGTGGTAGGTGTGGCCGGCGGCGCTGCAGAGCCAGCGACCGGTCAGGCGCTGGAGGAGCTCGTCGGCGGGCACCTCCACCAGGAG
>JADGQH010000177.1 GCA_017881985.1 Chloroflexota bacterium
GCGCCGGGCCCGCCCAGGTGGCCCGGACGAGCCCACGTGAGCGGACGCCATCCGGCGGCCGGCGGCCGGCGAGCTGCCGTTCCCGGATCTCGCCCGGCCGTCGCGGCCGGCCAAGCGGGCGCCGCGGCCGGCGGCGTCTCGATGCGCGGCGTCGAGCCCGAGGACCGGGGCGCGCGCCGGCGGATCCCGGACCTCGCGGTCCTGCCGCCGCTCCTCCACGGCACGCACCCGTTCCTCGCGCTGAGCGGCGCGCTCGGGCCGGGTGGCTCGGCGCCCGGCGCCCGGGGCCGTCATGCGGCCGTGACCGCGGTCCCGCACGGCGCCAAGACGTTCCTAGCCGCCGCGCTCGCCCTCGCGGGCGGCGAGCGGGTCTGCTGGATCGCGCGGGACGCCGAGATCGGCGATCGCGTCGCCGAGGAGCTCACGGCATGGCTCGGCGACCCCGCCGCCGTCGCCGTCCTCGAGCCGCGCACGGCCCTCGCGTACGAGCGGAGCGAGCTGGTCCGCGACGAGTCGGCAGCCCGGGTGGCCGCGCTCGCGGCGTGGCGCGCGGGGCGCGCCCGGGTGCTCGTGGCCTCGGTCCAGGCGCTCCTCCAGCCGACGCTCGGTGGGGACGACCTGCCGGCGGCGCCGCGTTCCATCCGTGTCGGGGACCGGCAGGTCCAGGGCGCGCTCCTCGCGGAGCTGCTCCGGCTCGGCTACGAACCGGTCATCGAGGTCGCGGGCCGCGGCGAGTTCGCGCGGCGCGGCGGCCTCGTGGATGTCTTCGCCGCGGGTGCGGACCTCCCCGTCCGGATCGAGTTCTTCGGCGACGAGATCGACAGCCTGCGCCGGTTCGATCCCACGGACCAGCGCACGGTCGGGCCCGCCGAGGCCGTCGACCTGCTGCCTGCAAGCGAGTTCCTCCTCCCGGCCGAGGGCACGGCGGGAATCCGGGCGAGGCTGGGCTCCCTGGCGGGGAAGCTGCCTGAGCGCCTGGCCGCCGACCTGGCCCGCTTCGAGGGAGCCGACGAGGTCGGGCCGGCGACGGCCAGCGGGACGCGCGCCCTCGAGGCCGGCGACGCGGCCGAGGTGTGGGCCGCGATCCTCTGTCCTGCCTCGGGGATCGATCACCTCCCTCCCGACACGCTCCTCGTCCTCGACGAGCCCGCCGACGTGGCCTCCGCCGCCGAGTTCCTCTGGGAGCAGGCCGCGGAGCGGCGCCGCGACCTGATCGCCGCGGGCGAGCTGCCCCGCGAGTGGCCGGACGCGTACGTCGGGCCCCGGGACTGGAAGGCGCGCCTCGTTCGTGGCCGCACGCTCGAGCTCACCTGGGAGCCGGGGCCGGTGGCGGCGATCGGCGGCGGGGCCGCGACCGAAGACCCGTTCGGCTGGCGCGAGCCGATGCTGCCGCCCGGCAGGAGCGCGAGCCTCCCGCGCGCCATCGAGCGCTGGCGTGCCGGCCGGTCGGCCACGATGCCGATCGCCGAGGAGGAGGCCGACGGCATCCGGCCTGCGGTCCCGCCGGGGCTCGTGTCATCGCGCCATGCGCCGGGGGCCCAGCGATCGCCGGCGCCGCGGATCGTGCTGGCCTCCGACCAGGCGCCCCGCCTCTCCGAGCTCCTGGGCCAGGCGGGAATCCCCGCCGGCGTGACCTTCCACCCGGCCGTCGCCCCGCCGCCCGGGGCGGTGACGCTGGTCGGCCGGAGCCTGAACGCCGGGTTCGCCGGCGGGCCCGACGGCCTCGTGCTGGTCACCGACCGCGAGCTGTTCGGGACCGTCCGCGTCCGCCGGCCGAAGGCGCTGCGGCGCGTCGTGCCGCGCGACATCCTGGAGCGCCTCACGCCGGGCGACCTGGTCGTCCACGTCGATCACGGGATCGGCCGCTACGAGCGGATGCTCCGGCGCGGGAGCGACGGCGGAGAGCGCGACTACCTCGAGATCGCCTTCGCCGGCACCGACCGGATCTTCGTGCCCGTCGAGCAGATCAACCGCATCAGCCGATACGCGGGTGCCGAGCGGCCCGGCCTCTCGAAGCTCGGCGGCGGGGAGTGGGCCCGGACGAAGGCCCGCGTCCGGCAGGCCGTCAACGACCTGGCCGAGGAGCTGCTCGAGCTGTACGCCGCCCGGGCTGCCGCCGAGGGCCATGCCTTCCCGCCGGACACGCCCTGGCAGCAGGAGCTCGAGGCCTCCTTCCCGTACGAGGAGACCCCGGACCAGCAGCGAGCCATCGTCGACGTGAAGTCGGACATGGAGGCCGGCCGGCCGATGGACCGGGTCGTCGTCGGCGACGTCGGCTACGGCAAGACCGAGGTCGCCCTGCGGGCGGCATTCAAGGCCATCCAGGACGGCCGCCAGGTGGCGGTCCTGGTCCCGACGACCATCCTGGCCGACCAGCACCTGCGCACGTTCGCCCAGCGCTTCGCGGCCTTCCCGATCACGGTGCGGCTGCTCTCGCGATCGGTGCCGCCGCGCGAGCAGCAGGCCACGCTCGCCGGGCTCGCAGCCGGCTCGGTCGACCTGATCGTCGGGACGCATCGGCTCCTCTCGAAGGACGTCGTGATCCGCGACCTGGGCCTGCTCGTGGTGGACGAGGAGCAGCGTTTCGGGGTCGCCGCGAAGGAGCGCCTGAAGCAGCTGCGCCGCGAGGTGGACGTCCTGACCCTCTCGGCGACCCCGATCCCGCGCACGCTCAACCTGGCGCTCGTCGGCGTGCGCGACCTGTCCGTGATCGAGACGCCACCCGAGGACCGCCTGCCGATCCAGACGCGCGTGGCCGAGGCGTCCGCCGGTCTCGTCAAGGATGCCGTCCTGCGTGAGCTCGACCGAGGCGGGCAGGTCTTCTACGTCCACAACCGGGTCGAGACGATCGAGGCGCAGGCGGACCAGCTGCGGCGGCTGCTGCCGGGCGCGCGGATCGTCGTCGGCCACGGGCAGATGGACGAGCGACAGCTCGAAGAGGTCATGCGCACCTTCGCGGGCGGCCAGGCGGACGTCCTCGTCTGCACCACCATCATCGAATCCGGGCTGGACATCCCGAATGCGAACACGATCGTGATCGACCGCGCCGACACCCTGGGCCTCGCCCAGCTCTACCAGCTCCGCGGACGCGTGGGACGGAGCTCGCGGCGCGCCTACGCCTACCTCCTCTACCGGCGCCGCGACCGGCTCTCGGACGAGGCCCGCAAGCGACTCCAGGCGATCTTCAACGCCTCGGAGCTGGGCGCCGGCTTCCAGATCGCACTCTCCGACCTGGAGATCCGCGGCGCCGGCAACATCCTGGGCGGCGAGCAGTCGGGGCACATGGCGGCCGTCGGGTTCGACCTCTACACGAAGCTCCTCGCCGAAGCGGTCGAGGAACGCAAGGCGACCTGGGAGGGTCGTGCGCCGACGCTCGCACCGGCGGGCGCCACGGTGGACCTGCCCGTCGACGCCCACCTCCCGGACACGTACGTTCCTGACGAGGCGGCGAAGCTCGAGCTCTACCGGCGCCTGGCGCGCGCCCGGACCCGCGGGGATCTCGCCGCGTTCCGGCAGGAGGTGGCCGACCGCTTCGGGCCGTTGCCGCCGGCGGTGATCCGGCTCGTGGAGGTCGCCGAGCTTCGCCTTTCGGCCGAGGCCGCCGGGATCACCTCGCTCTCCCGCGAAGAGGGCCAGCTCGTCGTCCGGTTCGGCTCGGGTCTGTCGAGGGGCGAGGCGATGCGCCTCATCGCCGGCGCGCCGCTCCCCGGCGTGCGGCCCGGCGACATGACGTTCGCGGCCAGCCAGGTCCGCATCAGGATCCCGCGGGACGCCGCCCGAGCGTGGGTCCTGACCCAGGCCATCGTCACCCGCGTGGCCGCAGCGCGCGGACCGGACGGCGCGGATCAGGCGTCGCCCGCCGCCTCCTCGCCTCCCCGGAACCGGTAGCCAACGCCATAGCTCGTCGCGATGAACCGGCGCGTCGGCGCGGCCTCCGCGAGCTTGGCCCGCAGGTTGCGCATCGTCACCCGCAGCAGGTGGAGATCGTCGCCGTAGCCCGCGCCCCAGACCGCAGTCAGCAGGTCGGTGTGGCCGACCACCGATTCCGGGCGCTCGGCGAGATGGCGCAGGAGGCGATACTCCGTCGGGGTGAGGTGGACCTCGCGGTCCCCGGCGGTCACCCGGTGACCGCGCCCGTCGATGACGAGGCCCGGGTGGCGGAGCTCGTCCCCCGCGATCGCGACGGCGCGGGCGTTCGCGCGTCGGAGGACGGCCTCGATGCGCGCCATCAGCTCCGGGAAGCTGAGCGGCTTGGTCATGTAGTCGTCGGCGCCGGCGCCCAGGCCGCGGATCTTGTCCTGCTCGGCGTCCCGCGCGGTCACCAGGAGGATCGGGACGAGGCTCGTCGCCCGGATCCGCTCGATCACCTGCCAGCCGTTCAGGCGCGGCAGGCTCAGGTCGAGCAGGACGAGGTCCGGCTCCTCGGCCTCGAAGCTGACGACCGCCTCGGCCCCGTCGTGCGCCACGCGCTGCCGCCAGCCGTGCCGCTCGACCCACAGCGCGAGGAGGTCCGCGAACTCCGGCTCGTCCTCCACGATGAGGATGCGCGCCCCGGGCGGCGGGTCGGGCATCATTGGAGGACGGGGAGCCGGAAGGAGATGGACATGCCGCGCCGGGTCGTGTCCAGCCGGATCCAGCCGCCGTGCGCCTCGACGAGCCGCCGGCAGACGTAGAGGCCAAGGCCGCTCCCGGGGATGCGGGACTCGCGCATCCGTCCGCCCCGGAAAAACCGGTCGAAGACCTGTGCCTTCTCCCCCGGGTCGATCCCCTCGCCGTCGTCGGCGAACGTGACCACGACCGAGTCCGGGGGCAGGTGGCGCGCCCGGATCGTGATGGACGCGCCCGGGCCAGCGTACTTCTGCGTGTTCGCCGCCAGGTTCGCGAGGACCTGCCGGATGCGGCGGGCGTCCACGTCCACCTTCGGCAGCGCCGGGACGTCGAGCGCGATGGCGGGAGCCCCGGCCAGCTCGCTCTGCTCCGCGACGAACGCCCGCAAGAGGGCGACGAGGTCCGTCGGCGCACGATCGAGCTGGAGCTGGTCGCTCTCGAGCCGCGACACGTCGATCACCTCGTCGACGAGGGCGCCCAGCCGGTCGACGGCGTCCCCGATCCGCTCCAGGTGGTGCCGGCTCGTCGGGGCGTCGAGGCCCAGGTGCAGCAGGCTCTGGGAGTGCCCGCTGATCAGGGCGAGGGGTGTCCGGAGCTCGTGCGAGATCGTGGCCACGAAGCTCGACTTGAGCGCGTCGAGCGCCCGGGTCACCCGGAGGTCCCGCAGGACCGCAACCGCGCCCGATGGGGAGCCTGTCATCCGCGCGTAGCTCGCCGCGACCGGGATCGATGTCGCGTCCACGCCGCCGACGACCTGCTCGCGGACGAGCGGACGCCCGTGGGCCAGGACCTCCTGGAACGGGCAGGTCCGCCCGCATCCACGGTTGCCGCCTCCCTCGGGCACGCAGCCCAGGAACGCCTCGCAGGTCGCCCCGATCCCTTCTCGTTCGGCCGCCCCGACCAGTCGTGCCGCGGCGCCGTTGAGGCGCGTGATCCGCCCGTTCGAATCGACCGCGATGATCGCGTCGCTGGCTCCGTCGAGGATCGCGGCGAGCGTCGCCCGCTCGCGGAGGAGGGCGCCACGCAGCTGTGCTGCGCGAAACGCGAGGGCGAGCTCGCGCCGGACGAGCCCGAGATAGCGGGCATGCCGGGCGTCGAGCGCCTGGCCCGGCATCGGCCGGATGGCGAGATAGCCGAGCGCGACGCGCCCTGCCCCGCCGACGCCAAGGGCACGGCTCTCCTCGAGCGGGACGCCGAACCAGCCCGCACGAGCCGCCCAGCGTCCGGCCGCGGTGGAGTCGGGGAACGAAGCCGGGAGCTCTGCCGCGTCGCCGGGTCCGCCGACCGGATGCTCCCGCGCAGGCGCCAGCGAGGCGACCCGGTGGAGCGTCCGCCGCGCGGGCGTCGCGAGCCAGAGCGCCGCGTCCCCGGCGCCGCTCGTGCGGGCGATCTCGGCGAGGACGGCCGGGGCCATCTTCGCGAGGTCGTCGCCGGACGCCAGCAGCTGGCTCAGCTGGTACTGGGCGAACATCGCGTCGGCCTCGCGCTGGGCCTCGTCGAACGTTCTCCGCCGCTCGTCCTCCAGGCTGGCCACGCGCGCCCGGAGCGCGTCCAGCTCGGTCACCGGCGCCTCCGGGAGGGGCGGCCGCTCGTCCGCCCATCGAGCATCGAGCGGAAGAGGAGGAAGCACGAGGTCGCGCCCGGATCGCGGTGGCCGCGCGAACGCTCGCCCAGGCGCAGGGCGAGGCCCCGTCGGGCGACCATCGGGATCGTGGCCCGGACGCCGGCCCGGGCGGCCCGCGCCGCGCGCACGAAGGCCTCGTCCGGCGGGATCCCGGCGTCCGCCCCGGCCTGGAGCGCCCGCACCGCGGGCTCCAGCGCGTCGAGGATCGTCTTGTCGCCGAGACGGCACCTGCCGCGACGGGCAAGGCCGGCCCGGCCTGCGTCCAGCGCACGCGCGACGGTGGGCAGGTCGACCGCGTGGCGCCCGTCGAGCGCGAATCCCGTCTCGATGAAGAGCGTCCCGTACAGGGGGCCGCTTGCCCCGCCAACACTGGCGACCAGCGTGTGGCCGATGCGGCGGAGCAGGGCCCCGACGTCGAGCGGACCGGCCGCCTCGGCCGGTGCTTCGTCCCGGAGCGCGCGGATCACGGCCTGCAGGCCCGTGCTCATGTTCGTGCCGTGGTCGCCGTCGCCGAGCGCCGCGTCGAGCCGGTCGAGCAGCGCCTCGTGGCGCGCGATCGTGACGGCAGCACGCCCGACGAAGGCGACGACGTCCTCGGCGGTGATCGTGACCGCGGAGGCGCCGGCACCCATCGCAGCTCGGTCGGGTCGCCCTAGACTCATGCAGCCAGA
>JADGQH010000178.1 GCA_017881985.1 Chloroflexota bacterium
GTAGTTGCCGGAGAACGGGACTCCCCTCCCCCGGTCGAGCTCGAGGATCCACTTGGCGACGTTGTCGAGGAAGTACCGGTCGTGGGTGACGGCGACCACTGTGCCGGCGTATTCATCGAGGAAGTGCTCCAGCCACTCGACCGATTCCGCGTCGAGGTGGTTCGTGGGCTCGTCGAGCAGCAGCAGGTCGGGGTGCTGCAGGAGCAGCCGGGCCAGCGCGACCCGGCGCTTCTCACCGCCGGAGAGCGTCGCAACCTGGGCGTCGTCCGGCGGGCAGCGCAGGGCTTCCATCGCGATCTCGACGTTCCGCTCGACGTTCCACGCGTCGGCGGCGTTGATCCGATCCTCGAGCGCGCCCTGTTGCAGGCCGATCGCCTCGTAGTCGGCGTCCGGGTCGGACCATCGCGCCATCACGGCGTTGTACTCGTCGAGGAGCGCCTGGACTTCATGGACGCCGTCCATGACGTTGCCCTTGACGTCCTTCGCCGGGTCGAGCTGCGGCTCCTGGCTCAGGTAGCCGACGGTGAAGCGCGGCGTCAGGCGTGCCTCGCCGGTGAACCCGTCGTCGAGGCCGGCCATGATCCGCAGGAGGCTCGACTTGCCCGCACCGTTCGGGCCGATGACGCCGATCTTGGCGCCCGGGAAGAACGAGATCGAGATGTCCTCGAGGACTGTCCGATCAGGCGGGTAATGGCGGGCAAGCTTGTAGGTGCTGTAGATGAACTCGGCTGGCATGGCCGGTGAAGCGTACAGGCGGAGCCTTGCTGTCGGCGTAATCTGGCGGCCATGAACGACTCCTTCCGCGTGATGGTTGAGCGAGGCAAGAAGAAGCGGGTCGTGGCCTGCGCGTTCGACTGGTCCGGCTGGGACAGGAGCGCCAGGACCGAGGAGGACGCGCTCCGGGTGCTCGCCGCGTATCGGCCGCGCTACGCGAAGGTGGCGGCGCTGGCCGGCCTCTCCGACGAGTTCGACGCGACCGGTGAGCCCGTCGTCGTCGAACGGCAGGAGGGCAACGGCATGACCGACTACTACGGGGTGTCGGGCAGGAGCGCCGGGGCCGAGCAGGAACAGATGAGCGAGACCGCGTGCGAACGCAAGATCGCCCTCCTGCGTGCGTCCTGGGCCTACTTCGACGACGTCGCCTCGCGCGTCTCCGACGAGCTGCGGAAGGGGCCGCGCGGAGGCGGACGCGAGCGTGACGAGATCGTCCGCCACGCCAACGGCGCCGAGATCTACGAGTTCTCGCCGAAGGTCGGCGTGAGAGTGCCGCTCGACACCCGGCAGGACCCGGAGAAGCTCCACGACTATCGCGACTCGTTCTGCGCCGGGATCCGCGACTTCAACGCCCGCGGGCCGTCGGCTGGGAAGTGGTGGACGGTCCAGTTCCTGGTCCGGCGCTGCGCGTGGCACATGCTCGACCACGCGTGGGAGATGGAGGACCGGGACCTCTCCAACGGTCCTCGTGCCACCTCGCCGCTCCCATCCTCTTGACGGATTCGTCATACAACCGTATGGTTGTATCGATGAACGCGACCTTGGACGCCGACCACGTCTTTGCTGCGCTGGCGGATGCCACCAGGCGCGACATCGTCCTGCGGGCGCTCGACGGTCGCGAAGGCGTCCTCGAGCTGGCCGGGCACTACCCGATGAGCTTTGCGGCGGTCCAGAAGCACGTCGCCGTGCTCGAACGCGCCGGCCTCATCACCAAGGAGCGCAGCGGCCGCCGCAAGGTCGTGCGCACCAACATGGAGGGGCTCCAGCTGGCCCGGGGCCTGCTCGACCGATACGAGGCGCTGTGGCGCGGCCGCGTCGAGCGCATGACCAATCTCATCATCACCGAGGGGGACGACACATGACTGTCACCGCTGTCCACAAGGATCCCGCCGCCCTGACCATGACCCTGACCGCGGAGTTCGACGCGTCACCGACGCGCGTCTGGCAGCTGTGGGCCGATCCGCGCCAGCTCGAGCGCTGGTGGGGTCCACCGACGTACCCCGCCACCTTCACGGCCCATGACCTGACTCCCGGCGGTCGCGCCGAGTACCACATGACGGGGCCCGGCGGCGACCAGCCGCGCGGCTACTGGGACGTCCTGGAGGCAGATCCGCCGCACCGGCTCGTGTTCCACGATGGGTTCGCGAACGACGACGGCACGCCGAACCCCGACATGCCCGGCACCAGCGCTCGCGTGACGATCGAGGCGATCGATGGCGGTCGCACGCGGATGTCGATCGAGAGCCGCTTCCCGAGCACCAGGGCCATGGAGCAGATCCTGGCCATGGGCATGGAGGAGGGCCTCACGCTGGCGGTCGGCCAGATCGACGCCATCCTGGCGGAAGGCCCCGTCGGCCGCGCGTCGACTCCCGGAGCGAGGTGACGGGATGCCGAAGGTTGTCGCGAGCATCACAACATCGCTCGACGGGTACGTGACCGGGCCACGTGACGGGCCTGAGCGAGGGCTCGGAGAGGGCGGCGAACGGCTGCACTACTGGGTCTTCGGGGGTCCCTGGACGTACGCCGGGGGCGCCAGAGGGGAAGCGGCCGGCGAGGATAAGGCGTTCCTCGACGCCGGGATGGCCCGGCTTGGCGCCGTCGTCGGTGGTCGGGGGACCTACGAAGCTGCCGATCACTGGGGCGGGTCGAACCCATGGCCGGTCCCGTTCTACGTGGTCACGCATCACCCGGATGACGAGCCGCAGGACGGCGGCTTCACGTTCGTTGACGGCCTCGCCACCGCGATCGACCGTGCCCGTGCCTCGGCCCGCGACAAGGACGTGTCCCTGATGGGTGGCGCCGACATCATCCGGCAGGCTCTCCGCGACGGGCTGGTCGACGAGGTTTCGATCTCGATCGCCCCCATCACGCTCGGCGACGGCAAGCGGCTGTTCGAAGGCTTCGCGGAACAAGTCGAGCTGGAACCGATCGGGGTCCGGCAATCGCCATTCGCCACGCATATCTCGTATCGAGTCAAGCGCTGATGTTGCGCATTGGCGACCGACAGCACGACAAGGGGGAAGCGATGACCACGATGACCGAGCCCACGACACACGCCCTGGCCGCGAACGGTGTCGTCCTGACCTATGACGTCCGGAGGGCGGCCTCCCCTGCCCCGGTGCTGCTGCTCATCGGATCGCCGATGGGCGCCGGCGGGTTCGTCACGCTTGCCGGGCACTTCCCCGATCGCACGGTGGTGACCTACGACCCGCGAGGCGTCGAGCGCAGCACGAAGGCCGATCCGGCCAGCCCGTCCACGCCCGAGGAGCACGCCGACGACCTGCACCGGCTCATCACCGAGCTCGACGCGGGCCCGGTCGACCTCTTCGCCAGCAGTGGTGGCGCCGTGAATGCGCTCGCTCTCGTGGCGCGGCACCCGGAGCAGGTTCGGACGCTGATCGCGCACGAGCCGCCACTTGCGTCGGTCCTGCCCGATCGCGAGGACGCGCTTGCCGCCTGCCGTGCGGTCCATGAGGCGTACCTGCGCAGCGGGTTCGGCGCCGGCATGGCGCAGTTCATCGTCGCCGTCGGTCACAAGGGGCCGTTCGGCCCGGACGACGCCAACCAGCCAGCGCCTGATCCGGCGATGTTCGGCCTTCCCGCCGTGGACGACGGCTCCCGGAGCGACCCGCTCCTGGGTCAGAACATCATCTCCTGCACGCACTTCGAGCCCGACTTCGGGGCGCTGGGGACAGCCTCGACTCGGATCGTCATGGCCGCCGGCGTCGAGTCGGAGGGCCAGATGGCGTCCCGCGGCGCGTTTGCCGTCGCCGAGCGGCTCGGGACGACGCCCGTGATCTTCCCGGGCGGCCACGGCGGCTTCCTCGGTGACGAGTACGGCCAGCCTGGCGATCCCGATGGCTTCGCCGCGAAGCTACGCGAGGTCCTCGCCCGGGCTTGACCAGGGACGCATCGCGTGTCAGCCCGGAGTCGAAAGGCGACGCGCGGGGCTGCAACTCGATCAGGTTTCGAGAAGCCGGCTTCCAGCCCCGTGGCCTAGCATCGCGGTGTCACACCGAGCCGAAGGAGGAGTGAACCAGCCATGGCACAAAAGACCGCGAAGTCCGATGTCTGGACTGCTGAAGAGCGGGCCGCGATGAAGGAAGCCGTCGCGGAGGCGAAGCGAGCCGCCAAGCGTGGTGCCGACAATGCGGCCGGCGAGGCAGACCTCCTCGCGAAGATCGCCGAGATGCCGGAGCCGGATCGCTCCATGGCCGCGCGCATCCATGAGATCGTCAAGGCCGCGGCGCCGGCCCTCGCGTCGAAGACCTGGTACGGGATGCCGGCGTACACGAAGGATGGCAAGTCGATCTGCTTCTTCCAGGCGGCATCGAAGTTCCATGTGCGGTACGCGACCTTCGGATTCCAGCCGGACGCGCGCCTCGATGACGGTGCCATGTGGGCGAACGCGTTCGCGGTGCTCGAACTGACGCCCGAGGTCGAAGAGCGGATCGCCTCCCTGGTGAAGCAGGCGGCACGCTAGGGACTCGGTGCACGCGCGGGAGCTGGAGAACCGTGAGCTCGGATCCTTATCCCGGGTGATGGCAGATACGGCGCGCCCTTCGAGCGGAGACCATGGTCGCCCAGTGTGATCGGGTGGTTGCGGTTGTCCGCGAGCTGCTTCGCGAGGCAGTCGTCGGCATCTACCTTCACGGCTCGGCCACGAGCGGCGGCCTCAAGCCGACGAGCGACCTCGACATCCTCGTCCTGACCAACCGACCGATGACGTCGGACGAGCGCCGGGAGCTCATCCAACGGCTGCTGCCGATCTCGGGGCGAGGGGATCCGACGGGCCGGTCACGGTCGGTCGGGCTGGAAGTCGTCGTCCAGGCTGACGTGCGACCCTGGAGCTACCCGCCGCGACTCGAGCTCCAGTTCGGCGATTGGTGGCGGAGCGAGTTCGAGAACGGCAACTTCGCCCCCTGGACCTCGCCCAATCCCGATCTCGCGCTCCTCCTCGAGGTGGTCCTCGAGGCGAACCATCCACTGTTCGGACCGCCACCATCCGAGGTCCTCGACCCCATCCCGCCGGCCGACATTCGGCGCGCGATGCTCGACAGCATTCCGGCGCTCCTCGCCGATCTCGACGGGGACGAGCGCAACGTCGTCCTCACGTTCGCCCGGATCTGGACGACGCTTGCGACCGGCGTCATCCGCTCGAAGGATGCGGCTGCCGACTGGGCCCTCCCGTTCCTGCCGTCGGAGCATCGCGCGGTACTCGTGCTCGCGCGGGACTTCTACCTCGGCGAGGCGCCCGAGGAATGGGGGGACCTCCTCCCGCGCGTCCGGCCGCACGTCGACCACGTGATCGGCGAGATCCGGCGCGTGGCGGCTTCATCGGTCGGCGACTGACCGAGGTCTCCCCGGCCGATCGAGCGCGGCCTATCGCATGGCGAGCGCCGCTCGCATCACGGCGCGGTCCGGCTCGATCCCGGTCCAGAGTCGGAAGCCTCGGGCGCCCTGGTTGACGAGCATGCCCTGGCCATCGAGCGTTCGGAGGCCGGCCGCGCCGGCCTCGCGCAGGAGCCTGGTCAGCGGCGGGTGAACCACGACATCGGCGACGAGCGGCCCGGCGGCGCGGGAGAAGTCGAGCTCCGGGCCGGCATCGGGGTCGTTGAGGCCGAGCGAGGTCGCGTTGACCACCAGGTCGACCGCCGCTCCGATCTCGATGGGCGCCGACCAGGATCGAACGCTGCTGCTGGCCGTCGTTCGGTCGGCGATCAGGTCGGCCAGCACGCGGGCCCGGGTCGCATCGCGGTTCACGATCTCGATCGACCGGGCGCCGGCGAGGGCCAGCTCCACGGCGACCGCACGCGCCGCCCCGCCCGCGCCGAGCAGGCAGACCCGGAGACCCTTCGGGTCCACGATGGCCTCGAGCGACTCGAGGAATCCCTTGCCGTCCGTGTTCTCGCCGAGCCACCCGTCACCCTCGGCGATCACGCAGTTGACGGCGCCGATGAGGGCAGCCGCCTCGGTCAGGCGATCCATGTGCCCGACGACCGCGACCTTGTGGGGCACGGTGACGTGAAAGCCTCGGAACCCGAGCGCTGCGAGCCCCGCGACGGCCGGCGCCAGCCGCTCGGGCAGCACGTCCATCGAGACATAGCGCCAGTCGAGGCCGTGGTGCGCGAAGGTCGCCTCCAGCATCGGGCCGGTGGGATTCCCGGCCACGGGGTGACCGATCAACCCGACGAGCGAGGGCATCCCTCCGGTCGACGCAGGTACGGACACGGTCGTCTTGGCCTCCAGGTGGATCGGTCGGACGGGTCACGAGTCTAGGTGGCTGTCACGCGGGGCGCAGGCCTCCTCCGGTAGGTGGCGTCGCTCCAATTCGCCGCTACGGCTGCGGGCGTCAGCGTGGCAAGCCAGCGTGCAGACCGGCTCGCGATGATTGCCGCTTGTCCACGCCTGTTGACGACAAGGTTGTGTCGGACATAATAGCGAGATGGGATGGCGATCCGATTCAGCCGATCGGCGACGCGGCACTCGATCGAGCACCACCGGGCTCGATATGTCGTGGAGCATTGCGCCTGCCCGCTCTACTCGCCAGACCCGGACGACGCGGATCTCATCGTGTTCCTCGGGCCGGACCATGATGGTATCCCGCTCGAAGTGATCGGCCTCGAGCTCGCCGAGGAAGGACTCCTGGTCATCCACGCCATGAAGTTGCGCCCGAAGTACCGCGCCGACTACGAGAGGGTGATGCGATGTCAGGGGCGCTGAAGACGCAATCCGGCAGACGACTGACCGGACCCGACATCGACCGTTTGACCAAGAGGATCGAGGACGGGCTCGACCTGTCCATCTGGAAGCCGCGTGCGGGTCGCCCATCGCTGAGCGCGACAGTTGGAGCGCACTCTCCACGCATCGCGGTTCGGGTCCCAGAGGACCTC
>JADGQH010000179.1 GCA_017881985.1 Chloroflexota bacterium
ATCGCGACGGCGGAGAAGTTCCTCGACAAGGTGGGCCTGTCGGAGAAGCGCGACGAGTATCCCGCCCGCCTCTCGGGAGGCCAGAAGCAGCGCGTGGCAATCGCCCGCGCGCTCACTATGGAGCCCAAGGTCCTCCTCTTCGACGAGCCGACCTCCGCGCTCGACCCGGAGCTGGTCGGCGAGGTCCTCGTCGTGATGTCCGAGCTGGCGCACGAGGGTGCCACGATGATCGTGGTGACCCACGAGATGCAGTTCGCGCGCGAGGCGGCAGACCGCGTCTACTACATCGACGCCGGCGCCTTCGTGGAGGTCGGGCCGCCCGAGCAGGTGATCGACAAGCCACAGGACCCACGCACGGCCAAGTTCCTCGCGCGTCTGCTCATCAAGTAATCTTCGAGGCACCATGTTCCAGCGCTGGGGCGCGTTCGTCTACCGACACCGCCGAATCGTCGCCCTCGCCGCCCTCGTCGTGGCCCTGGTGGCCCTTCCGTTCGCCAGCCGCGCCTCGGGCAAGCTCAGCTCGGGTGGCTGGCTGGATCCACTCTCCGAGTCGTCCCAGGTCGACACGCGTCTCGCGGCGCAGTTCGGCGGCGGCAAGAGCAGCCTCGTCGCCCTGTTCGCCCGGACCGCGCCCGGTGCCGACGCGACGTCGGCGGAGTTCCAGGCGGCGATCGCGTCGTCGACCGCGGCGCTCCGCGCGGATCCGAACGTCACCGGGATCGTGGGCTACGCGGAGACCGGGGACCGGCGCTTCATCAGCACGAAGGGCGACGCGGCGTACATCGTGATCAACCTCGCGGTGACAGACGAAGAGTCGGTGCCGCTCTATCCCGCCCTGCGTGCGACGCTCGCCGCACCGGCCGGATACACGGTCAACGTCTCCGGCTACGCACCGTTCACGATCGACACCGCGAAACAGGCCGACGAGGACCTCGTGCGCGCCGAGCTGGTCAGCCTGCCGATCGTGGCGGTGGTGCTCCTCCTCGTCTTCACGTCCGCGATCGCGGCCGGCATGCCGCTGCTCGTGGCCGGCCTCGCGATCCCGACGTCGCTCGGGCTCGTCTACTGGGTGGCCCAGCTGACGACGATGAGCGTCTTCGTCCTCAACATCGCGTCGATGCTGGGCCTGGCCCTCGCGATCGACTACTCGCTCTTCATCACCAGCCGCTTCCGCGAGGAGCTGGCGCACGGGCGGGAGGTGGGGGACGCCGTCGCCCGCGCCGTGGCGACGAGCGGCAAGGCGGTCATGTTCTCGGGCATCGCGGTCGCGATCGGGCTGTCGGGCCTGATGGTCTTCCCGTTCGCGACGATCCGCTCGATCGGGCTCGGGAGCGCGCTCGTCGTCGGGTGCTCGGTCTTCTTCGCGCTCACCTTCCTGCCCGCCATCCTCGCCATGCTGGGGCACCGCGTGAATCGCCTGAGCCTTGCCGCCCTGCGACACCGGCTGCGCGGCGAACGCGGGCCGATCGCCGAGACGGAGGTGGTCCTGGAGGTCACCGATCCCGATCACCCGAGTCGCTGGGGCCGCGTGGC
Source organism: Chloroflexota bacterium (assembly GCA_017881985.1). Classification (GTDB taxonomy): domain Bacteria; phylum Chloroflexota; class Limnocylindria; order Limnocylindrales; family CSP1-4; genus CTSoil-043. The sequence continues at coordinate 1,534 of JADGQH010000179.1, forward strand.
ACGCCGCGTGATGGCCCACCCATGGCGCGTCCTCGTCCCGATCGTGATCGTGCTGCTCGTGCTCGGAACGCCGTTCCTGCGCATGGAGCAGGGCGTGCCCGGCGCCGAGGTGCTGCCCGTGGGCCTCGAGAGCCGCGACACGTTCATCGCGCTCCAGGCGGACTTCGCGCCCGGCGAGACGACCCCGATGACCATCCTCGCCGACCTGTCCGCGGCGCCGACGAGCCCGGCCGGGATCGCCGCACTGCAGGCGTACGCGAGCCGCCTCGCCGCGCTCGACGGCGTCTCGCGGGTCGAGAGCTTCTTTACGATCGTCGACCCGCGGACCGGCACGACCGTCCCGCCCGCGCAGGTCCAGGCGCTCTTCTCGCTGCCGGCCGCCCAGCGCCCGGCGGGCGTCGACACGTTGCTGGCGCGGTACGTCTCGGGGAACACGGTGCGCATCGACGCCATCAGCCCGTACGTTGCCTCGCGCCCGGAGGCGACCTCCCTCGTCCCGCGCGTGCGCGCGCTGCCCGTCGACGCACCCATCACGCAGACGGCCCTCGGCGGGACGGCCGCGCTCGGCTCGGACTTCCTGGCCGGCCAGGCTGACCGACTCCCGTTCGCGGTCGGCTGGACGATGCTGGCCACCGCGCTGATCCTCTTCCTGCTCTTCGGATCGGCCGTGCTTCCGCTCAAGGCCGTCGTCATGACGCTCCTCTCGGCGACCGCGAGCTTCGGCGCCCTCGTCTGGATCTTCCAGGACGGCAACCTGTCCGACGTGCTGGCCTTCCATCCTCCCGGCTTCACCGTGGCCGGGATCCCGATCATCATGTTCTGCGTCATCTTCGGGCTGTCGATGGACTACGAGGTGCTCCTCCTCTCCCGGATCCAGGAGGCGTGGCGGCGCACCGGCGACAACGCCGCCTCGGTCATCGAGGGCGTGGTCCGGACGGCCCGGGTGATCACGGGCGCCGCGCTGATCATGGTCAGCGTCTTCTTCGCCTTCGTGCTCGCCGACGAGGTGACCATCAAGTCCATCGGCGTGGGCATGGCGATCGCCGTCGCGATCGACGCAAGCATCGTGCGGGTGATGCTCGTGCCCGCGGTGATGCGCCTGCTCGGGCGCTGGAACTGGTGGGCGCCCGGTCCGCTCGGCCGGGTCGCGGAGCGCGTGGGCTTCTCGCACGTGGATGCCGACGAGCCGGGCCCGACCGCCCGGCAAGGCGGCGAGGCGCCCGTGACGGGCGTGCCCGGCCCGGACGGCCCGGTCGCCGGCGGCGACGGCGCCACGCTCGGCACCGGGCTGCGCTAGGCTGCCGGCGTGACCGGGTCCGGCTCCTCCGACGACGACCTCGACCAGCGCCTCCGCGCCCTCAAGGGTGAGGTCATCGACGGCCCGGCGCCGGCTGGCGGGAGTCGCTCGGGCGCCGCCGGCGGGAACCGATCGGGCCAGACGGGCGGGAGTCGCTCGGGCGCCGCGAACTCACCCGGCGGGGCGACCGGCCGCCCACTGGGCGCGAAGCGACCGGGTGCCGGCGCCCGCGCCGTTGGCTGGTCGCTGGGGCAGGCGGAAGCCGGCCGGCTGGGTCTCTGGATCGGCGTCGGGCTCCTGGCCATCGGCACCTACCTCGTCCTCGAGCAGTTCGTCCCCGCGGTGCGAATCCTCGGCTCGCTCGGGCTGGCGCTCGCCGGCGGGGTCCTGCTGGCGTGGGTCGCGACCGGGCGGGCGGGCGCCTGGGCCCTCAACGTCGGGGCGATCCTCGCCGGCTACGGTGCATTCCGGTTCGCGGCCGAGGTCGCTGGCCTGCGGACCGTCGGGTGGGGCACGCTCGGCGCCGGGCTCGGCCTGCTCGTGCTTGCGGCCCTCCGGATGCGGCGCGGGGGCCGCTTCGGGTGGCAGGCCTGGGTCGGCGCGTTCTTCATCGTGTGGGGCGGGTGGGGCGCGCTCGGCAGCGTGATCCCGGGCTTCCCCTCGCTCGGCGACCTGCTCGTGCCGGGGCTCGTCGTGCTGGCGGGGGTCGTCATCCTGCGCCGGGGGATTGCGCCCCGCCGCTGACCGGCGGAGGATGAGCTGCCGGCCAGGCCCGGTCCACGAGGCGCCCCGCCGGTTCAGCCGGCGAGAGGGACCGTCGCGGCGTTCACGGCACCGGCAACCCCGTCGGCGATCCCGACGAGCTCGTCGTCGGTGACCACGAATGGCGGGCCGAGGAGGATCAGGTCGCCGTCGACGCCGTTCGCGTTGCCGGTGCCCGAGTAGACCAGCACCCCGTGCTCGCGCGCGGCGAGGACGATCCCCTCGGTCCGTCGCTCGGCGCGCGGGAACGGCGCCCGCGTCGAGCGATCGGCCACGATCTCCAGGCCGACCAGGAGGCCGCGACCACGGATCTCGCCGACGTGCGGGTGGTCGGCGAGCCGCTCGCCGAGGAGAGCCAGCAGCCGCTCGCCCTTCGCCGCGGAGGCTGCCACGAGGTCTTCGTCGCGCAGGATCCGCAGGACCTCGCGGGCGACGGCGGCGCCGGTGATCGAGTGGCTGAAGGTGAAGCCGTGGACGAAACCGCTGGCCGCGATCGTCTCGAACACCGGACCGGCCGCCGCGACGAACCCGAACGGCCAGTACCCCGACGTGGCGCCCTTGGCGGCCACCAGCAGGTCGGGCCGGATGCCCCAGTGGTCGACCCCGAACCAGCGTCCCGTGCGGCCGAACCCGGTCATCACCTCGTCGACGACGAGGAGCACGCCGTGGCGGCGGCATACATCGGCGATCGCCGGCCAGTAGCCATCGGGCGGCACGACCGCACCGAGCGTTGCCCCGACGATCGGTTCGGCCACGAACGCGGCGACCGTGCCGGGACCCGCGGCGAGGATCATCCGTTCCAGCTCGGCGGCCAGCTCTGCCACGTCGCCAAGCGCGTTCGAGCGCGGCTCGCCGGCTCGATACGGGTATGCAGACGAGACGTGCCGGAAGCGACCGAGCCACGCCTCGTACGGCCGTCGCAGCGGCTGCCGGCCGGAAAGGTCGAGCGCCCCGAGCGAGTTGCCGTGGTAGCTCCCCCACCGCGAGATCACGATCTGCCGGCCGGCCTCGCCGCGCGCGAGGTGATACGCCCGGGACATCTTGAGGGCCGTCTCGATCGCCTCGGAACCGCCCGAGACCGGGTAGATGGCGGGCGAATCGAGCGGGAGGATCGCTCCCAGCTCGGCGGCGTATGCCTCGAGCGCAGCGCTGGTGAAGGCCGTGCCGTGCGCGTAGGCGACGCGCGCCGTCTGGGCCGCCATGACGTCCGCGACGCTTCGGCGCCCGTGACCGACGTTGACGACGATCGCGCCGCCGGCCGCGTCCAGGTAGGCGCGCCCGTCGGAGGCGTGGAGCGTCGCGCCCTCGCCGCGCTCGACGATCGGGAGCGTGCGCCCGAAGACGCGCGGGAAGACGCGGCCGGCCGGTCCGGCATCGGGGGAGCGGGGATCCGTCATGGCCGCAATTGTATGAGCGGTCCGGTGCGCCGGCGACGCGCACCGGCGACCCGCATCGCGGCCGCCTCTACATCCCTCGAGATGCACAGCGGCCGGGCCGACTTCAGGGATGTCGGCCCGGCCGCGAGATGCCCGGTACGGCCGGAAGGGTGGGCCGTCCCGGACGTGGGATGTGCTGGGCCCGGCAGCGGCTCGCCGCGACCGGGTTGGATCAGACGCGGCCCTTCGGGACCGTGTGCCAGTACGTCTTGTTGAAGATGATCTTGCCCAGGTGCCAGAGCTGGTTCGGCTTGGGCGGCTTGGGCGGGTGGTCATAGTCGAACTGGAGGAGCGTGCCCTTCCCGTCGCCGACCTCGAAGAAGCACATCACCTTGCCGGTGTAGCCCGCGTCCTTGCCCTCGGGCTCGCGACCCATCACCCGGGCGCTCACGCGCTCCGCGACGATCGGGGCCTCGAAGTGGGCGGTGGAGCCGGCCTTCGAGAGCGGCAGATCGGTGGCGTCGCCGAGGGCGTAGATGTTCGGGTAGCGCGGGATGTCCGCATCGGGCGTGTTCGACGCCACCAGGTGCTTGACCTGGAGCGTCTTCCGATCGGTCGGGAGCCATCCCGACTTCGGCGCGAGCCCCGAGTCGATGACGACCTGGGCGCCCTTGTGGGGCGGCACGCAGATGAGGAGGTCGTACGGGTACTCCTCCATCGCGTCGGTGATCACGACCTTGCGCTCGGCATCGATCGAATCCACGCCGGCGAGGAGCTGCAGGTCGATCCCCTTCTCCGCGAAGATCGGGGTCGCCATGTCGCTTACGCTCTCGATGGTGAACGCCCGGTTGATCGGCGAGAGGAATGTGAGCTGCGTCTTCTCGCGCAGGCCTCGCGCCCGAAGCTCGGCCTCGATGAGGAAGGCGACCTCGAGCGGGGCCGGCGGGCACTTGTAGGGGATCCCCGCGATCCCGATCACGAGCTTGCCGCCGGTGAAGGCGTCGAGCGCCTTTCGCAGCCGGGCCGAGGCCTCGGCCGTGTAGAAGTGATACGCCTCCGTCTCGAAGTCCTTGATCGCTTCCGGGAGGATCCGCGAGCCGGTCGCGATGACGAGCTGATCGAAGTGGATCTTCCCGCCCGACCTGAGCTCGACGAGCGAGGTCTCCGGGTCGATCCGGACGACGGTGTCGACGACCAGGTCGACGTCGTCGTCGAGGAGCGACCGCTCAGGCCGATGCAGCTTCTCGGGCCGCTCGTTGCCCATCGCGATGTACATGTAGCCGGGCTGGTAGGCGTGCTGACCGGTCTCGTCGACGACCGTGACCTTCGCGTCGCCCGCGGCGATCAGGCGCTTGAGCTTTCGGGCAACCAGGTTCGCGGTGAGCGTTCCCCCCACCCCGCCACCCAGGACGACGACGCGTTGCACGGTGCCTACCGCGCCTTCGTGACGACGATCTCGTCGAAGCCGTCCTTCGACTCGACGCTCACCAGCGTGTGGCCAGCCTTCTCGATCCACTTCGGGATGTCGATCTTGCTGCCCTTGTCGGCCGACCAGACGGCGATCGTGTCGCCGACGTCTGACTCCTTGATCGCGCGGATGAGCTCCATGAGCGGACCCGGGCAGAAGCTGCCGCGGGCGTCGACGGTTCGGGTGATGGTCGCAGCCATGCTGAAATCCGTTCCTTCCATGCAGACGATGCGGGCGCGCGGGAGCAGGATGGGGCGCGGCCGTGCCCGTGTCGCGCCCCGGGGTCGGGTCAGATGAAGAGCGGGGCGCTGCCCTCGGTCATGAGCGCGATCACCGTCGCGGCGCCGACCGGCTCGCCCATGCCATCGAGCATGTCCTCGCGCTTGAGGCCGAACATGTCCATGGTCATCTGGCAGGGCATGAACTCGACGCCCATCTCCATGGC
>JADGQH010000180.1 GCA_017881985.1 Chloroflexota bacterium
CGCGGCCGCGAGCTTGAGCCAGCGCGCTCGTTCCCGGGTGAAGCGCGCAGCGCTGCCGATCCGCCGGCGCTCAGCCTCGAAGAAGAGGACCGCGGCTTCTGTCAGGTAGACCGTTCGCCCATCGAGGCGCTTGACGACGATCCGGTGGCGACAGCGCGGGCAGCCCCGACTTGACGTCGGCGGCGGCTCGAGCAGGACCGCGCAGTACGGACACGAGGCAGCGACGGCCACGACCTTGGCTGCCGCCTTCGCCGCCTTCGCCGCCTTGGCGCGACGAGCCGACGCAGAGCGCGGGCGCTTGTCGGCGGGCTGGGCCTTCGTCCTGGGCCGAGGCTCGGGCGGGCGGCGCTTCGCCCGCGCCGGGGTCGAGGGCTCGGCGTCGATACCTCGGCTCGCGGGCACCTCCCGGTCGATCTCCCGGGGGACCGCCGGAGGCGCGTCGACCGGATCGGCCTCGAGCGCCAGCCCGGAGGCACCGACCACGTCGGCATTGCCCCGAGCCGGGACATCGGAGAGCGCACCCGCGTCGGCGTCCGAGACGTTGCCTGGGTCCGTGGCGTTGCCCGGGTCCGCGGCGTTGCCCGCGTCCGCAGCCGCCGCGGCGTTGCCCGCGTCCGCAGCCGCCGCGGCGCCGGGAGCGCCGACCAGTGCGTAGTCGACAGCCGCGCTCCACCACTCCTCGCCGGGTGCGGCGGCGACCATCGAGCCAGGTCCCGCCATGACGCCGACCATCGCTGCGCCCTGGGGCTCGGAAAGGTCGTCGGTGCTGGTTTCGTGGGCCTCGGCCATCTCGCCGGCGTCCGCGGGAGGAATCCCGATCACGATCGCCGGGCGTGACCTCGCCCGCCGCTTCGGCCTGGGCGCGGCGTCGGCCGCCGGCGGCTCGTGGCTCGCTGGCGACTGGTCCACCCCGGATTCCTCGGCAAGCGCGTCGCCCTCCGACGGTTCCGCGGGGGCGGGAGGGTCACCGCCGCCGAAGATGTCCGCGAGGCGCGCGGCCAAGCGCGTCCGGTCGAGCTCGAGCTCTGCCTCGTCGATCTTCTGTCGCGGTCGCAACAGGCCTGGCATCTTCGCCATCGCCCTGGTCCCTCGCCTACCGGCTGCCAGCGGTCCACCCCTCGCTCGCCTGAAGCCCAGCAGCTGATCCGCATTCCCTACCGTGGGGGCGCAGCATACTCCTCACCCACCCAGTCTCGTCCAGACCCCAATCGAGCAACCGGTGCGCCCGCGCACACACCCGGTGCGCGGGCGCACACCCCGGGTCCGCGGCCGCGCGCACCCTGTCCCGCTTCTCCGGCGAGGCTCGGACGGCCTCAGCGAGGCGACGCGAAGGACTACCATGGAGTCGTGCTGGATTTCGACGCCTACGCTGCCGACTGCCGGCTCTTCGGCCAGGTGGAGCCCGGTGAAGGTCGCCTGACCGATCGGCTCAACGCCACCCAGGAGCTCTCCATTCGCGGCGCCCGCCTCGAGAGCCTGGCCGACGGCCACGTCGTGGAGATGGCGGAGATCGTCGTCGCGTCCGCGGAGCTGTGTGCCGTGGTCGCCAGCGGACCCCGGGGTGATCTCGGCCGCCGGCTGCGTACGCACGCCACCCGGGTCTCGGTGAACCTCGGTCCGTACAACGTCGTGGGTCTGGTGCACGGAACCCCGGCGTCCGATCCCCTCGGAGCTGCCGTGCGGCGCGCCGCGTGGTTGCCGATCACGGAGGCGACCGTCACGTACCAGCGCGGCCCGGATTCGGTCTGCGAGGAGGTGGCGACTCTCCTCGTCAACCGGAGCCTGGCAAGCTCGTTCCGGGCCCTCGAGGAAGCCAGTGTCGCCCTTCCCTGGGAAGCGAAACGGATGCCCCGGCCCGCGACGGCGCGCGCGATCGACTTCACCGGCACGCTACACGACGTGGAGCGTCCCGATGATGACGAGCCGGAGCCGGCACGGGACTCGGGACCCCCGCTCTGACCGATCCGCGCGATGCGGCCCCGGCGGCGACGTGGGCGAGGCCTTTCGCGATCCTGAGCCGCAGCGCGCGCTCGCACCGATGCCCGGCGCGACGTTGAGTCATCTGGGCCGTACGTCGCGACTTTGCGCACTGAGGCATTCGGCGCCATGCTGCTATCCGCACCTGCCGGCGGGATCCCCGCAGCGGGGGAGCGCGCTCTGAGCGGACGATGAGATCCAACCAGGCATTTCCGGGCCCGCCCGATCGCGATCACCGATGGGCAGGTCGCGAGCGTCGGGGGATCCGTCGCGACGCCGAGCCCGATGAGCCGATCCTCGCCGAGCTCTTCAGCGTGGAGCGGCTCGAGCAGCACGCGCAGACGCTGGCTGCCGCCCAGGCGATCACCGACACGCCGCGTCGAGGACACCCCGTCGGTCCGCGCATCGCCGAGAACGGCCACGTCCTCCTGGACACGTATCGAATCCTGGCCCGGGCGATCAAGGACGAGCGATCGATCACGCCGGCTGCCGAGTGGCTCGTCGACAACTACCCGATCGTCGACGAGCAGCTTCGCGAGATCCGCGACGACCTCCCCCCCGACTACTACCGGGAGCTCCCAAAGCTGGCCGGCGGCCATCTCGAGGGGTACCCGCGCGTCCTGGGGCTTGCCTGGGCCTACATCGCGCACACGGACAGTCGCTTCGACCCGGAGAGCCTGCGGCGGATGGTGCGGGCCTACCAGGCCGTGGAGCCGCTGACGATCGGCGAGCTGTGGGCGATCGCGATCAGCCTCCGCATCCTCCTCGTCGAGAACCTCCGACGCCTCGCGGAGGAGATCGTGCGCAGTCGCGCGGCCCGTCAGCGGGCGGACGAGCTCGCCGATCGACTGCTGGGCCTCGGGCCGGCGATGGGGCCGGAGATCGGGCCCACCTCGCGGCGTCTCTCGGCGGCACTCCCGACGGCGGCCCGCGTCCAGCTCTTCCAGCGCCTTCGCGACCAGGACCCCGCGGTCACTCCCGCCGTCCGCTGGCTCGAAGATCTCCTGGCTGCCCAGGGAACCACGGCCGAGGAGGTGGTCCGCCTGGAGCACCAGCGGCAGGCGACCATGAACGTCACGGTCCGCAACGTGATCATGAGCATGCGCCTGATCTCGTGGTTCGACTGGGCCGAGTTCGTCGAGAGCGTGAGCGTGGTCGACGAGGTCCTCCGAGCCCGAAGCCCGTTCGGCGAGATGGACTTCGCGACGCGCGATCGATACCGGCACGCCATCGAGGTGCTGGCGCGGGGCTCGCGCCTGACCGAGATCGAGGTCGCCAGACGGGCCGTGTCGATGGCCGGCGATGGGGCGCCGTCGGCCGATGATGGCCTGTCCAACCCTGTCGACCGGACCGCGGCCGACCACGCCGAAGCCGCCACGCCCGGCGACCGGGCGCCCGGGGCGCCTAGGGCACCCACGGCCGTGGGACTGGCGCCCGAGGAGGCCGCGCCCGAGGGACCGGCGCATCACCGGGACCCCGGCTACTACCTGATCTCGGACGGCCGCCTGGAGTTCGAACAGGCCCTCGGCGCTCGCGCTCCGCTGCGGGTGCGGCTGCGCCGCGCCTACATCCGAACGGCGACGACGAGCTACCTCGGGACCATCGCCCTCGTCACGGCGTTCCTGCTTGCCGTGCCGCTCGCGCTCTCCTGGTACGTGGGCGCGGCGGGCCTCGGCGTCCTCCTCGTCGCGTTCCTCGCGCTCGCGCCCGCCTCCGACCTCGCCATCGACCTCGTCAACTGGGCGGTCACGAACGTGCTCGGCCCGAAGGCGCTGCCCCGACTCGACCTCGACGATGGCGTCCCGTCCCGGCTGCGAACGCTCGTGGTCGTGCCGATGCTCCTCACGAGCGAAGCGGATGCCGAGGCACAGGTGAGCGGCCTGGAAGTGCACTACCTCGCGAACCGCGAGGGTGACATCCGGTTCGCCCTGCTCTCGGACTGGCTCGACGCACCGACGGAGCAGGTTCCCGGCGACGACGAGCTCCTGTCGGCGGCGGCGGCAGGCATCGACCGGCTCAACGAGCGTCACGGCGAGGCGCCCGGGGGAGGCGCCCGGTTCCTGCTCTTCCACCGGAAGCGACGCTGGAACGAGGCCGAGGGCCGCTGGATCGGCTGGGAACGCAAGCGCGGAAAGCTCAACGAGCTCAACGCCCTGCTGCGCGGCTCGACGACGACCGGCATCCTGACCACCGGGCGGGCCTCGTCGGTGCCACCGGCCGGCGTCCGATACGTGGTCACCCTGGACGCCGACACGCGGCTGCCCCGGGGCGCCGTGGGACAGCTCGTGGGAACGGTCGCGCATCCGCTCAACCAGGCGGTCTTCGATCCGCGCGTGGGCCGCGTGACCCGGGGCTACGGCGTGCTCCAGCCGCGGATCACCTCGACGCTCCCGGCCGAGCACGAAGGATCGGCGTTCCAGCGGATCTTCTCCGGATCGGCCGGGATCGACCCCTATGCGTCCGCCGTCTCCGACGTATACCAGGACCTGTTCGGTGAGGGGAGCTTCACTGGGAAGGGCATCTACGACCTCGACGCGTTCGCCGCGGCGATGGCGAACCGGGTTCCCGAGAACGCGCTGCTGAGCCACGACCTGTTCGAGGGCGTCTTCGCCCGGGCCGGCCTGGTCACCGACATCGAGCTCTTCGACGAGTTCCCGTCCAACTACCTCGTCTCCGCGTCCCGCCAGCACCGCTGGGCACGCGGCGACTGGCAGCTCCTGCCCTGGATCCTCGGCCGGGCTCGCGACGCCACGGGCCGGCGAAGCCACGCGTCGATGCCGGGCATCGCCCGCTGGAAGATGGTCGACAACCTGCGCCGGACCCTGTCCGCCCCGTTCACGCTGGCCATGCTCGTCGTCGCCTGGACGCTGCCCTCCGTCTCGGCGTGGGTGTGGACCACCTTCGTCCTCGCGTCCGTGCTGGTCCCCGCGGCGCTTCCGGTCGTGGGAGGGCTGCTGCCGCAGCGGAAGGGCATCTCCAAGCGCAGCCACGCGCGGGCGGTCGGCGCCGATCTCAGCCTCGCTGCCGCCCATGTCGGGCTGGGCATGACGTTCCTCACCCACCAGGCGTGGCTCATGGTCGACGCGATCGCGCGGACCCTGACGCGGCTGTATGTCAGCCGGCGGAACCTCCTCGAGTGGACGACCGCGGCGCAGGCGAAGGCGAGCGGCGCCCTCGACGCCGCCGGGTTCTACCGGCAAATGGCGGGCGGCGTGGTGATCGCGGCGGTGGTCGCGGTCCTGGTCCTCGCCGTGAAACCCGGGGCGGGACCGATCGCGGCGCCGTTCGTCGTCCTCTGGCTGGCCGCGCCCCTCGTCGCGCGACGCGCCAGCCAGCCACCTCCCGAGTCGGCCGCGGAGCAGCTCTCACCTGCCGACGTCGCGTCCCTCCGCCGCACCGCCCGCCGGACCTGGCGGTTCTTCGAAGCGTTCGTCGGTCCGGGGGACCACGGCCTCCCGCCCGACAACTTCCAGGACGACCCGCGCCCGGCGATCGCCCACCGGACCTCGCCCACGAACATCGGGATGTACCTGCTGGCAACCGTCACGGCCCGTGACTTCGGGTGGATCGGGACGCTGGAGATGGTGGAGCGGCTCGAGGAGACCCTCGCATCCATCGGCAGCCTCGAACGCTTCCGTGGACACCTCTACAACTGGTACGACACGCGCGACCTGCACCGCCTCGAACCCGCATACGTCTCGTCGGTCGACAGCGGCAACCTCGCCGGCCACCTCCTGACGCTGTCGAACGCGTGCCGCCTGCTGATCGACCAGCCGCTCCCCATTGCCGCGGCGCTGGCGGGGATCGGCGACGCGATGGCCCTGGCCCGCGAGGCCGCGGGCGGGATCGGCGACGACCGGCGAAGCCAGACGCTCACCCGGCGGCAGCTCGACCAGGCCTTCGAGCTCCCCGATGGGGCGAGCGACGTGGTTCCGGCCACGCCCGAGGAGTGGGCGGCCCGCCTGGCCGAGCTCTCCGCGCACACCGGGACGCTCTCGGACGTCGCGGCGGCACTCACCGCCGAGCGTGGCGAGGGACCCGACGGCGAGCTCGTGGCGTGGGCCGAGGCAACCCGGCTCGCCGTGCAGAGTCATGTCCGGGACCTGGCGCTGCTCCAATCGCCCTCCGGGGCGACGCTCGCGAGCTCCGCGCCCCCGCAGGCGACCGCCTTCCCGACGATCGCCGAGCTGTCGGATCCGCCCGACGGCGAGATCGGCTCCGGATCGGCCGCCGCAGTGATGCTCGTGCGACGGCTCCGGGCGATCGCCGACCAGGCGCAGCAGCTGTTCCGCGAGATGGACTTCAGCTTCCTGTTCGACCCGACCCGCAAGCTCTTCTCGATCGGGTTCCGGGTCCGCGATGGCACGCTCGATCCCAGCTACTACGACCTGCTGGCGTCGGAGTGCCGGCTCGCGAGCTTCCTCGCGATCGCCAAGGGCGACGTCACCCCGGACCACTGGTTCCGCCTGGGCCGTTCCCTGACGCCGGTCGGTCGCGGCTCGGCCCTCATCTCGTGGTCCGGCTCGATGTTCGAGTACCTGATGCCGGCCCTCGTGATGCGGGCCCCCGCCCTGAGCCTGCTGGACCAGACGTACCAGCTGGTGGTGGCCCGCCAGATGAGCTACGCGGCCGAGCTCGGCGTGCCCTGGGGCATCTCGGAGTCGGCCTTCAACGCGCGCGACCTGGAGCAGCAGTACCAGTACTCGAGCTTCGGCGTGCCCGGCCTCGGCCTCAAGCGCGGCCTGAGCCAGGATGTCGTCGTCGCCCCGTATGCGACCGGCCTCGCC
>JADGQH010000181.1 GCA_017881985.1 Chloroflexota bacterium
AATGATCACCGTCGCAGATCAGAAGATCAGGGGAGAGATCTGAATAGGGCGGCCTCTGGATCAGGGGATTGAAGGTTCGAATCCTTCCTCGCCAGCCAATCCACAACATGTTGTGGTCCGTACAGGATCCAACCGCAACCGGTTGTAGTCCCCTCCCCCGACGGAACCAGCCCATCTCCGTTCGTGCACCGACCTGGTGATCAGGTGCCCACGACCCTCTGCACGCCTACGCGATCTCCGGGGACTTCGTGAGGCTCAAGACGTGCGCTCGTCCTTCAGCGTGTTGCGCATACGATCCACGGATGAGCACATTGCCCGAGTTCGACACCGACCCAGGCCGGCTCGCCCAGCCCTTTCCGGCTGACTTCGCCTGGGGCTTCGCCGCATCCGCCTACCAGATCGAGGGAGCCGCGGCCGAGGACGGCCGAGGACCGTCGATCTGGGACGCCTTTGCCCGTCAACCGGGCGCCATCGCGGACGGCAGCACGGGCGACATCGCCTGCGACCACTACCACCGCTACCCAGAGGACGTGCGGCTGATGGCCGATCTGGGGGCGCGCGCATTTCGGTTCAGCATCAGCTGGTCGCGCGTTCTGCCGATCGGGACTGGCGCCATCAACCAGCCCGGCCTCGACTTCTATCAGCGCCTCGTCGACGCCCTGCTTGGCGCGGGCGTCCAACCGCTGATCAACCTCTTCCACTGGGACCTGCCGCTGACGCTGCAGGAACGCGGCGGATTCGCCAACCCGCAGGTCGTTGGCTGGTTCACCGACTACGCCGCGCTGCTCGCGTCGAGCCTGGGCGACCGTGTCAAGAACTGGATGACGTTCAATGAGCCGGCTGTCTTTGCCTTCCTCGGCCATGCCCAAGGCATTCATGCGCCGGGGCTGCGTGACTGGCCGACCGCGATCCGGGTAGCCGACAACGAACTACGCGCTCATGCCGGCGCCACCCAGGCGATCCGCGCTCTGGTCGGCGACGCGAAAGTCGGCGTGGCGATCGATGTCAATCAGGTCGCGCCGGCGACCAACTCGGATCGCGATCGAGTCGCCGCCGACAAGTGGAGCTCCGCTCGCGACGCGTGGTTCCTCGACCCGCTGTTCGGCCGTGGCTACCCGGCCTTGGGACTCGACGCCCACCGCGAGGCGGGCCACCTCGAAGGCACCGACCTCGCCGAGCCGCCGGCCGGCGATCTCGATTACTTGGGCTTGAACTACTACCGGCGCGACTCGGTCAGCGCCAGGTCGGACCGGGCGTTCGACTGGGAGATCGGCGCTGTGCCGGGCTCGGAGCAGACCCAGATGGGCTGGCACGTCGCGTCCGACGGTCTGCGCGACGTCTTGCTCGAGCTCAACCAGACGTACGCACCGCCCGAGATCGTGGTCACCGAGAACGGCGCGGCGTACCCCGATACCGTCGAGCAGGACGGGCGGGTGCGCGACGTGGGCCGGCTCGAGTACCTGGCACGCCATGTCGCGGCGGCCGCCGACGCGCTTCGCGCTGGCGTGCCGCTTACCGGGTACCACGTCTGGTCAATTCTCGACAACTATGAGTGGAGCTTTGGCTACACCCGGCGGTTCGGTCTGGTCCACGTCGACTTCGCCAGCCAGCGCCGCACATTGAAGGACAGCGCCCGCTGGTATCAGCGGCTCATCGCCCGGGAGTAGATTCTCAAGCCCATGCCATGAGCCCGTGACCGCGTGGATGCAGACCGGCGATGTCAACGGGCAACCGGCCGACGAACTGCGCCTCGCCCAGCAGCGCGGCTGCCAGTGCTTCCATCGACGGCGGCAGGATGCCGTAGCTGCAGATGTGGGTTCGGGCGGACGGGTAAGCGAGCAGGTCCCACGGCGTGCGCAGGGCGATGGTGACGGTCGGCTTGCCGGACGCCAGGACAGCCGCGGCCAGCACCGCCTGCGCCGGCTGGAGGTGCGCGGAGAACGTCCCGACGATGACGAGGTCGAAGGCTGCAAGCCGCTCGCCGAGACCTGCGATGTCAGCCTCGCCCAGCGCCGCCGGCAGGAGGATCTCCTCCACCCCCGCGATCCGGCGGCGGAGCGCCGATGCCAGCGTCGGCGGCACGGTCGAAGACGTGTCGGCCGGAGTCAGGTCCGCGGGCATCGACTGGACGACGGCAATCCGCGAGTCGGCGGCCGGCTTCAACGGCAACAGCCGGTCGTCGTTGCGGATCAAGGTCATCGAACGTTGAGCCAGCTCGGCAGCGAGCGCCTGGTGTTCGCCGCACCCGACAACGTCGAGCGGCGGCTGGTCGTAGCGTCCCAGCCAGCGGCGCAGCTCGCCAAGCCGGCGCTTCGCGGCCGCGTCGTCGTCGGCATCGATCAGGCCTCGGCGCTGCGCCTGCGCAAGGCCTTCGGCCAGCCGTTCCAGGGCTGGCTCGTCCGCTGTTCCGAGCAGCACGTCTTCGCCGGCACGGAGGGCCGCGATGGCATCAATGATCTGCGCCCATCCCTGGGCCAGGGCGCGCATGTCCAAAGCATCGCTGACGGTCACGCCGTCGAACTGCAGCTGCCCTCGCAGCAGGTCGCGCAGCACCGCAGCCGACAGGCTGGTCGGCAGGTCCTCGTTCTGTCCGGGGAGCGCGAAGTGGCCCGTCATCACCATCCGCGCGCCCGCTCCCAGTGCCGCCCGAAACGGGACCAGCTCGCGCCCGGCCAGCTCGGCGCTCGTCCGGGGCACCATCGGCAGCCCATGGTGCGGATCCGCTGCAGTATCGCCGGCGCCCGGGAAATGCTTGGCCGTCGCGGCCACGCCGTGTCCTTGCAGGCCACGGACGGTCGCCGCCGCGAGCCTTCCGACGGCCTCCGGATCGTCGCCGAAGCTGCGGATCCCGAGCGCCGGATTGGCCGGATTATTGGCCACATCGCACACCGGCGCGTAATCAACGTTGACGCCGAGGGCACGCAACTCGCGCGCTGTCGCGCCAGCGACGCGCTCGGCGAGCTCGTCGTCGCCGGTCGCGCCGAGAGCCATCGCACCCGCGAACTGTGTCGTCCCCTCGCCCAGGCCGACCAGCTGGCCGCCCTCCTGGTCGGCGGCGACCAGCAACGGTGGTGCTCCGGCCGGCCGCGCCTCCTGGATGGCGGCAGTCAGCCTGCGGATCTGGGGCGGATCGCCGATGTTGTGGACGCGGAAGAGCGTCACGCCGGCGACGCCATGTTCGTTGATCCGCCTCGCCGCCGATCGCGGCAGCTCGGTGCCGGCGAACGCGATCATGAGCCGCGCGAGCGTCATGACTTGACGGAGCCGGCCAGGATCCCTCTCACGAATGCCCGCTGGAGCAGCAGGAAGACGACCAGCGGCACGACCATCGTGATGAACGCTCCTGCGGTGAGGAGATGCCACGAGCCGCCACGGCTTCCGATCAGCTGGAAGAGCGCCGTCGGCAGCACGCGAACCTCGGCACCCGGCCCGAGGAACACCAGCGCGACCAGCAAGTCGTTCCAGACCCACAGGAACTGGAAGATCGCGAACGCTCCAAGCGCCGGCACTGACAGCGGCAGCACGATCCGAGTGAATGCCTGCAGGTGAGAAGCGCCATCGATGGCAGCGGACTCGAACAGGTCGCGCGGCAGCTGCGAGATGAAGTTGTAGAGCAGGAAGATCGCGAGGGGCAGGCCGAAGCCCGTGTGGGCCAGCCAGATGCCGAGGAACGAGCCGTACAGGTTTCCCGCGCTGTAGATCTGCAGGATCGGGATCAGTGACATCTGGATCGGCACGACGAGCAACCCGACGACGATGGTGAACAGGATCCCCCGCCCGCGGAATGGGACCCACGCGAACGCGTAGGCCGCAAATGCGGCGATGGTGATCGGGATGACCGTCGAGGGGAGGGTCACGATCAGGCTGTTGATGAACGCGTTGCCCATGCCGTCGCTTGACAGGACCGTCTGGTAGTTCGACAGCGTCCACTGATTGGGTGCGAATGGGTTGAGCAGTGCCGTCCACCAGCCGGATGTGGTGATGTTCAGCGGATTGCGCACCGAAGTGACGAGCAAGCCGAGCGTCGGCAGCGTCCATAGCGCGCAGATGGCGAAGACCGACAGGCGGAGCGGCAGGCTGCGCAGGAACGGCGGCCGCCAGGCGGCGACGCGCGCGATCCGGGCGCTCTCGATCGGCTGGGCGGACGCAGTCATGCTCCCCTCTGCTGTCGTCTGAAGTTGCTCAGGTTGATGTACATCACGGGCAGCACGGCAACGAAGAGCAGCGTCGCAAGCGCGGCGCCGCGACCGTCGTCGAAGAACTGGAAGATCTCGTGGAACATGCGGTTGGCCACGACGTCGTCATTGAACCGTCCGCCGGTCGTCACGTAGACAATGTCGAAGATCTTGATCGTGACGATGGCGATGGTCGTCGAGACCGTGATGATCGAGCCGCGGATCACCGGCACGATCACCCGTAAGAAGACCTGGCGCTCGGAGGCGCCGTCGAGCCGGGCCGCCTCGATGATCTCGCCCGACACGCCCTTGATGGCTGCGGACAGAACGACCATGGCGAAACCGGTCTGGAGCCAGATCATGATCACGATCTCGGCGAAGACGTTGATCGGGCTGGTCGTCACCCACGGGATCGGCTGACCACCGAAGGCGACCACGATCGAGTTGAGCAACCCGATCTGCGGCTGGCCGGCGGGCTGCCAGGCGTAGACCAGGCCCCAGATGACCGATGCCCCGACGAGCGAGATCGCCAGCGGCAGGAAGACGATGGTCTTGGCCAGCGACTCGCGTCGGATGCGATCGAACAGCCCGGCGAAGACGAGCCCCAGCCCCACGCTCGCACCGGTGCCAACGATCAGCCAGAAGGCGTTGTTGCGCAGGATCGTCGTGAAATCGGACTCGGTCATCACGGCGTAGTTCCGGAGCGTGAACTGGCCGTGGTCGTCCACGAAGCTGCGCAGGATCGTCCCCGCCGCGGGGTAGACCAGGAAGACCGCCAACAGCAGCAGGGCGGGGCCGACGAAGACCCACGGCAGGATCCGGTCGCGCCACCTTGGCCGCAGCAGGCTGACCAGCGAGCCGACGCCGATGAACAGCAGCCAGATGCCGCCGACGCCCACCGTCAGGGCGATCGCCGCCAGCAGGATCTTGGCTATCACCTGATCGCCCGAGCCATTGCGCAGGTCGGTCGCGCCCGCACTGTTGCCCAGCAGATCGTAGATCGAGGCAAGGAGGTGCGGCCCGCCCTGCCGGTCGAGCAGGACGAGGATGCCGGCGACGCACAGCCCCAGGCCGATCAGGCCGGCAATGGGAAGGGCAAATCGCGACAGTCGGGGATTCTCGGTGCGCGCTACCGCCATATCCGCTCCTGCAGAAATAGTCGCGGGGCGCCCACCGTGAGGTGACGCGCCCCGCAAGCCATCAGATCGTTACTGGGCGGGCCAGCTGTCGTCGATGGCCTTCAGAACGGCATCGGTATTGGTGCCACCGTTGTTGGCCCACTGGACCGTCTGGGTCCAGAAGGTTCCGGCGCCGACCTTGCCGGGCATGAGGTCGGAAGCGTCGAAGCCGATACCTGCGGCCGTGTTCGCGATGTCCGCAGCGACCTTGAGCTTGTAGGCGCCGGCATACCAGTCGGCAGGGGTGGTCGAGTTGGCGGAGATGGCGCTGCCGGCGCGGATCCAGTTCTGGATGCCCGACGGCGTGGCAAGGAACTCGGCAACGGCGCGAACTTCGGGCCTGTCGACGAGCACCATGAGCGTGTCGGCCGAGCCCTCGACATTCTTCTGGGCCGGGTCGATGGTCGGGAACGGGAAGATCCCGACGTCAGTACCGAGGATGTACTTGGACGGCTGGCTGCTGGCCCGCTGATCCGGGAAGAAGTCCGGGCCGTACCAGGTCGGGATCTTCTGCATCCAGCACTTCGGACTTGCCAGGTCGCCGTTGAACATCGGATCCATCGCCGTCTTCTGGTCGGTGTTGACGATCGCAGTGTTGCCGCCGAAGACGTAGTTGGGCGTGAAGAGGATCTTGCCAACCTTGGCGAAGGCGTCCTTGATGCCGGGGTCCTCGAACGTGACCTTGTGGCTGATCCAATCGTTGTAGTAGGCGAGGCCCTTGGTCTTGAGGACCACTTCCTCGACCCAGTCGGTGAGCTGCCAGCCGGTCGCGTCGCCAGGGCCGCCCGCGCTTACGCACCACGGGTTGGAGCCATCGGCGACGATCTTGTCGGACAGGGCGATCAGCTCATCCCACGTCGTGGGGATCGTGTAACCCTTGGCCGCGAAGGCCTTGATCGGGTACCAGATGGTCGACTTCACATCGGCCTTGTACGGGATGCCCCAGATGTGCGCGCCCTGCGTGACCAGACCGATCGTGGCCGGATGCTCGGTGCTGAGCTTCTTGGGATCCATGAACGTCGCCACGTCGATGACCTTGCCTGCGGCGGCGTAGCTCAGGACGGGCGTGGGCTGAGCGAGCATGGCCAGGTCCGGCGGGCTTCCACCGTCGATGCGCGTCTTCAGCACGGTCTCGTGGCTCGAGCCGATGCTGTCGATCTGGATCTTGATGCCGGTCGCGGTCGCAAAGTCGGCGACCGAGGCGGCAAAGTTGGTGCCCTCACCGCCGACCCACTGGGTCTGGATCGAAACCGTCTTGCCCTTGTACGGCTGGTCCGCGCCGAGTGCCTTGTCCAGCTCGGTGTAGCCCGTCGGGACCGTCGGCACAGCTGCCGAAGGCGACGCCGCTGCGCTCGGCGCGGCCGACGCGCTGGCCGCGGCCGAAGCCGCTGCGCT
>JADGQH010000029.1 GCA_017881985.1 Chloroflexota bacterium
GGGGGCGCGGATCCGGCGCGCGCACGCGATCCTCGCGGAGACGAAGGACCTCGTGCTCATCGAGGGGACGGGCCACGCCGGCGTCGGCGCGGTCATCGGTCTGTCGAACGCGGTCGTGGCGAGCCTGCTGGGGGCGCCCGCCGTGATCGTCAGCGAGGGCGGCGTGGGCCGGCCGATCGACGAGATCGTCCTCAATGCCGCCCTCTTCGAGAAGTACGGGGTGACCGTGGCCGGCGCCATCGTGAACAAGGTCGACCTCGACGCGCAGCCGGGCCTCCAGGCCGTCCTGGAGCGTGGGCTGGCCCGCCACGGAATCCCGCTCCTCGGCGCCATCCCGTACCGGCCCCTGCTCTCCAATCCGAGCCTCGCGATGATCCTCGAGGGCACGCGGGCGGAGCTGCTGCATGCCGGCCCCGACCTCGACCTCGTGATCGGGGGCATCAGCGTCGCGGCGATGGAGCCTCACCATGTCCTCCAGCACGTCGTCGGCCGCCGGATCGTGATCGTGGCCGGCGACCGCGAGGACGTGATCGTGGCGCTTGCCAGGGCGCACCGGGCGGAGATGCGCCGGCCCGCGGTGATCCGCGGCGAGTCCGAGCCGGCGATGCTGGGTTTCGTGCTGTCCGGCTATCGGCCACGCCCGGCGCTGGTCGACGAGATCCGACGGGCCGACCTGTTCGCGTGCTACCTCGACGAGGACACGTACATGGTGGCGTCGGACGTCCACGACCTGCTCGTCAAGACGCACCCCGCCGACCGCGAGAAGATCGCCACGATCAAGGCCCTGGTCGGCGAGGCGCTCGACGTGGATCGGCTCCTGGGCGCGGCGACGGAGGCGCACATCCCCGGATCGGCGTGATCGGTGCTTGACACCGTGGCGCGCTGCGGGTAATCTTCTCATTATCGTGAATGAGAAGAGAACCAACACGCCGTCATCCCGGACCCACGGCCCGGACCTCATCCTGCATCCGATCCGGATGCGCCTGATCGTGGCCCTGGGTGCCGGAGTGCCGTTGGCCGCGGCGCAGCTCCTCGAGCGGATGCCGGACGTCCCGCCCGCCACGCTCTACCGGCATCTCACCGTGCTCAGGCAGGGCGGCATCATCAGGTTCGCGGAGGAGCCGGCGCCGCGCGACGCGGGGGAACGCCGCACACGCGGCGCGGTCGAGCGCCGCTACGTCCTCCGTGCCGGCGCCGCGTCGCTCGCGCCGGAGGACCTCGCGAGTGCAACGCCGGATGACCACCTGCGCTGGTTCGCCTCGTTCCTCGCCAGTCTCCTCGGCTCGTTCAGCCGCTATGTCGGGGCGGGAGTCCCGGACCTCGCGCGTGACGGCGTCGGGTATCGGGAGGTGGTTCTCCAGCTCAGCGACGACGAGCTCGTCCAGATGAGCATCGCCCTCAACACGGCCCTGATGCCATTCGTGGCAAATACGCCAGGCAACGGGCGGACGGCCCGTCTCTTCGCAACCGTCCTTCTGCCCGCCGACCAGCGGTCGACGGGCTCTGCGACCAGGAGCGCCGAATGAACACGGGCCAGATCATCCTCCTCCTTCTCCCGATCCTCATCCTGGAGCTCTCCCTGCTCGGCCTGGCGATCCGGGACCTGCTCAAGGACGAGCGTCACGTTCGAGGCGGCAACAAAGCGCTCTGGGCGCTCGTGATCCTCTTCATCAGCCTGCTCGGGCCGATCGTCTACTTCGCGATCGGCCGGGAGGACGCGTGACCGCCGCCTCGACAATCGCGGGGGAGGTGAGCACGCACGGGCTCACCAAGCGGTACCGGCTCGACGTTGCGCTCGATCATCTCGACCTCGACGTTCCCGCCGGCTGCGTCTTCGGCTTCCTCGGGCCGAACGGGGCAGGGAAGACGACGACCCTGCGCCTCCTGACGGGCCTGGCCCGGCCCACCGAAGGGAGCGCCACCGTGGCGGGGATCGACGCCACCTCCGGCGGTCGCGCCCTCGCCGAGCGCATCGGCGCGCTCGACCAGGATCCGCGCTACTACGGGTGGATGACCGGACGCGAGCTGCTCGCGTTCGTTGGCCGGCTCCACGGGCTCGACGGATCGGCTCTGCGCTCGCGCGTCGACGAGGTGCTCGAGACGATCGGCCTCGTCGACGCGGCGAACCGACGGATCGGCGGCTACTCGGGCGGGATGCGCCAGCGCCTCGGGATCGGGCAGGCGATGCTGCCGCGACCGTCGGTGCTCTTCCTCGACGAGCCGGTGAGCTCGCTCGATCCGGCCGGGCGCCGCGACGTGCTCGAGCTGATCGGCCGCCTGCGCGGGACGTGCACCGTCTTCATGAGCACGCACATCCTCAACGATGTCGAGCGGGTCTGCGATCGGGTCGGCATCCTCAACAACGGCCGCCTGATCGCCGAGGCGCCGATGGACGAGCTCCTCGCGAGCCACGCCCGACCGATCCTGGAGCTGGACCCCGAGCCCGGCCAGGATGCCGCCATCGCCGCGCTCGTCGCGACGCTGCGCGCGCAGTCCTGGACGCGCGACGTGCGCGTGGAGAGCGGCCTGGTCCGGGTGTTCGTGACCGACGCCGAACGCGCGGCCACCGAGATGCTGCCGCTCGTCGTCGCGTCCGGGGTCCGCGTGGGCCGCTTCGAGCGGGTTCGGCCGACCCTGGAGGACGTCTTCCTTGCCCTCGTGGGGACGGCCGGGCAGGTGCGGGCGTGAGCGCGTTCGTCGGATTCCGACTGCTGCTCCAGAAGGAGCTGCGCGAGCAGCTTCGCACGCTTCGACTGGTCGTCGTCGTCGCGGTCCTCGCGGCGTTCGGCGCCACGTCGCCGCTCCTCGCCAAGCTCCTTCCCGACATCATCAAGGTCGCCGGGACCGAGACCGCCGGCCTCACGATCACGATGCCGACGCCGACCACGGCCGACGCGGTCGCCCAGCTCGTGAAGAACCTCGGCCAGTTCGGCCTTCTCATCGCGATCCTCGTGGCGATGGGCAGCGTGGCGACGGAGAAGGAGCGCGGCACGGCGGGGTTCGTGCTCACGAAGCCGGTCGGGCGCGGTCCATTCATCATGGCCAAGGCGGCGGCGATCGGCCTGCTGCTGGCCGCCGGGATCGCGGCCGGGTACGCGCTCGCGTGGATCTACACCGCGGTGCTCTTCGAGCCGCTGCCGCTCCCCGGTTTCGCGGCGAGCGGCACGCTGCTGTGGCTCTCGCTGCTCGTGACCGGCAGCGTGACCTTCCTGTTCTCGGTCCTGGCGCGCTCGTCGCTCGTCGCCGGCGGCGCCGGCTTCGTCGCCCTCATCGTGACGGGCATCGTCGCGGCGATCCCGGGGATCGGGGCCTACGCGCCGACCGGCCTCTCGACGCCCGCCATCGCTCTCGCGCTCGGCACGCCGGCCGGCGACCTGGCCGGCCCGATCATCGTCAACCTGGCCCTGGTGGGGCTCGCCCTGGGCGCCGCGCAGGTCGCCTTCCGTCGACAGGAGCTCTGAGGGCACCTGCCGTCCTTTTCGAACCGGTCACGCCTCCGCGGCGGGCGGCAGGGCAGCCGGTGTCGAAGGGGTGCGCCGGATCCGCCGGAGCACGACGAATGCGAGCAGCGCGATCAACCCGCCCACGAGGAGAATCGGGACCCAGACGATCAGGAGCCAGATCCCGGCGCCGGCCAGCCCCTGGCCAAGGCCGACGAGGGCCGCAGCCGCCTGGTCGACCTCGCGTGCCGGATCCCAGCCCTCGCGCACCTGCGTGACGGCGACCGTCGGCGGCGGCGTGAAGCTGACGGTGAGCGAGGCGAGCGCCGCCTGGTTCTCGAGCGTCTGCTTCTGGGCCGTCAGCTGCTCGATCTGCTGGCGAACCCCGGTCAGCTGCTCCTGCACAGCAAGGACGTCCGGGATCTTCGTGGCCTTGTCCATGATCCCCTGGAGGGCGGTCTCGGTCACGTGGAGGTTGGCGAGGCGGGCGCCGAGGTCCACCACCTGGGCCGTGACCTCCTGGCTCGACGTCTGTTCCCCGAGGACCTTCGTGCCGAGCTTCCGGAGCGCATCGAGCGTCTCGGTCCAGCGTGCGGCGGGGATCCGGAACATCACGCTCGCTGAGGCCTTGTCGGCGTCGCCGCTTCGCTGTGATCCCGAGACGTACCCACCGACGGCCGTGACCGCGGCCTCGGCGGAGCGGATCGCCGCCTCGAGGTCGGCGACCTGGAGATCCATCTGGCCCGTGCGGACGATGAGCGGGCCGCTTCCGTCGGGCGCCGCCACCTCCGGGCCGCCCGTCGTGGTCGTGCCGCCGTTTGCGGACCCGAACGACCCGTCGCGGGCTGCCGAGGCTGCTGCGCTCGGCATTGCCGCCGGCGCCTCCGCCGGCTGGCCGGAGACCGGGCCACCGACGGTCGTGAGGGGGTTGCTGGCCGCGCTGCCGCAGCCGCCGAGCAGCGCCGCAACCATGAGCAGGCCGCCGATCCCGATGGCGACGCGCGTGCCCGCGCGTCCCTGGACGCTTCGATGCGCCATCACGTCACCCCGTGGCTGGTGGACGGCGGCGCGAGGGCGCGTCGCTCGTCCCGGTGACGCGAGCGGGCGCGGCGCGGTTCCGGCCCGTCAGCCGAGGCGAACGTTGTCGATGAGGCGGGTGGTGCCGAAGCGCACCGCGAGCGAGAGCAGCGCGGGCCGCTCAACCACCGTCAGCTCCTCGAGGGTCGCGTCGTCCGCCAGCGAGACGTAGTCGACGTCGGCCCGCGCCTCCGTCGAGAGCACGGTCCGCACGATCGCGCGGATGGCGTCCGCGGATCGCTCGCCGCCGTCGTGGGCGGCGCGTCCCGCGAAGAGCGCACGAGCCAGGATGGCCGCCGCGGCTCGATCCTCGGGCGACAGGTGGACATTCCGGGACGAGAGGGCGAGGCCGTCGGGCTCGCGCACGGTCGGGCAGCGAATGATCTCGGTGATGCCCAGGTCACGGACCATCCGATCGATCACGCGGAGCTGCTGGCCGTCCTTCTCGCCGAAGTAGGCGCGATCGGGCCGCACGACCCCAAAGAGGACCGCCACCACGGTGGTGACGCCGGCGAAGTGGTGCGGCCGGGCGGCGCCCTCGAGCGGCCAGGCCAGCCGCTCGACCGTGACCAGGGTGTCGAACCCGGGCGGGTAGACGTCGTCGACACCGGGAATCCACACGAGGTCCGCCCCGGCACCGGCGCAGAGCGCCAGGTCGGTGGCCTCGCCCCGGGGATACCTCGCGAGGTCGGCAGGGTCGTCGAACTGGCGGGGATTGACGAAGATCGAGACGGCGACCGCGGCGCACTCCTCGCGGGCCTGCGCGATCAGCGAGCGATGGCCGGCATGGAGCCAGCCCATCGTGGGGACCAGGCCGAGCGGCCGGGGGAGCGCGGCGAGCGCGCGGCGCAGCTCCTCGCGGCTGCGAACGACCTCCACGAATCGCCGCTAGAGGTCGCGATCGAGCGGGATCCCCGCCTCGATCCGCTGCGACCCCTCGGCGGTGCGGTCATCCGGGGTGTGACCGAGCACCTCGTCGAGGATCGCGTCGTCCATCCGGCTGGACTGGGCGGCGCCGGGGAAGGTCCCCGCCTCAACCTCCGACCGGTACGCCGCGGCGGCAGCCAGGATCACGGCCCGCATGTCGGCGTATGCCTTCGCGTGGCGCGGCATGAACGTGCCGAGGCCCAGGAAGTCGGTCACGACCTGGACCTGGCCCGAGCATCCGGCGCCCGCCCCGATCCCGATCGTCGGGATTCGCAGGCGGGCAGTGATCGCCGCCGCGAGCTGCTCCGGCACGAGCTCCAGGACCACCGCGAACGCGCCCGCCTCCTGCACCGCGAGCGCGTCGTGGAGGAGCGCGCGCGCCGCCTCGCGCGTCCGGCCCTGGACGCGGACCTTCCCGAGGGCGTTGATCGCCTGCGGCGTGAGGCCGATGTGCCCCATCACCGGCACGCCCGCTCGGACAAGGGTCTCAATGACCCGCGCCGTCCGCACGCCGCCCTCGACCTTGACCGTCTGCGCGCCGGCCTCGCGAAGGAAGCGCCCGGCATTGCGGACCGCGTCGTCGGGCGTCGCGTAGGAGAGGAACGGCATGTCCGCGACGATCAGCGCCCGATGGGCGCCCCGGACGACCGCCTTCGTGTGGTGGAGCATCTCGTCCATCGTCACCCGGACGGTGGTCTCGTAGCCGAGCATCACCTGGCCCAGGGAGTCGCCCACGAGGAGCATCGGGATGCCGGCCTCGTCGAGGATGCCGGCCGTCGGGTAGTCGTATGCCGTCAGCATCGCGATCCGCTCGCCGTCCGCGTGCATGCGGGCGATGTCCACCACCGTCAGGCGGCGCGTGCTCTCCGAGGTGCTGCTCACGAGGTCGTCCTCCCGGGCGTGGCTGTCGCGCCAGTCTGCACCGGCTCGTCGCGAGCGTCCAGCAGCGTCACGATGCGATCCAGGATCCGGTCGGCGACGCTGCGCTTTGGCAGGAGCGGCAGCGCGTTCACCTCGCCGTCGGCGGCGAAGAGCGTGACCCGGTTGGTGGACGTCCCGAAGCCCGACCCCGGCTCGCCGACGTCATTGGCGACCAGGAGGTCGACGCGCTTCGCCCGGAGCTTGGCCGCGACACGGTCCAGGCCCCCGGTCTCCGCCGCGAACCCCACGAGGACGGGCCGTGGCAGGATCGGGCGCCCGCCCGGGGCCCCGGTCTCGTCGAGCCCGCGCACGCGGCGACCCAGCCCGGCGAGGATGTCGGGGTTGGGGACGAGCTGGAGGGTCAGGCCGGCGTCCGTGCGGGCGATCTTGTGGTCGACCGGCGCCGCGGGCCGGAAGTCGGCCACCGCGGCCGCCATGACCAGGGCGTCGAAGCCGGCGCGTCCGGTCGGGGTCTCGACGAGCGCGGCGAGGGCGGCCTCCATCGCGGCCGCGGTCTCCGCCCGGACCACCTCGACCCCTGCCGGGATCGCGACCTGCAGCGTCCCGGCCACCAGGGTGACCCGGGCGCCCCGGTCGCGGGCCGCCTCGCACACGGCGACGCCCATCGTGCCCGTGCTCCGATTGCCGATGAAGCGGACCGGGTCGATCGGTTCGGCGGTCCCGCCGGCCGTGACGACCACGTGGCGGCCGCCGAGGTCGTCCGCGTCGCGGTCGAGATTCCCGGCGTCGGGCAGGCGCGGCGGCCGGTCGGCAGGGTCCGGCTTCCGGATCGGACGTTCCCCGATCGCCTCGACCGCCGCGTCGACGATCCGCTCGAGCGCGGCGAGGCGGCCGATCCCGACCTGGCCCGAGGCGAGGCCGCCCGTCTCGGGCTCGACGATCCGGTAGCCGAAGTCGTCGCGCAGGATCCGCACGTTCGCCTGGGTGGCGGGGTGGGCATACATGTCGCCGTCCATGGCCGGCCCGACCACGACCGGCGCGGACGTGGCGAGGCAGGTGGCGGTGACCACGTCCGCGGCGAGGCCGTGCGCCATGGCGCCGAGCCAGTGCGCGGTCGCCGGCGCCACCACCACGACGTCCGCCGCGTCGGCGGTGATCACGTGGCCGATCCGCCCGTCGGGGAGGAGGTCCAGCACGTCCGCGTCCACGGGCCGGCGGCTCAGCGCCGCGAGCGTGAGGGGCGCCACGAAGCGCGTCGCCGACGGGGTCATCAGGACGACCACGTCCGCTCCCTCGGCGCGGAAGAGGCGCAGCAGGTCGACCGCCTTGAACGCGGCGATCGAGCCGGTGATCCCGAGCGCGACGAGGCGACCAGCGAGGCGTCCGGGCTGGGTCACGCCTGCGCCTCGTCGCCGGCGACCACCCGGTGGAATTGGACCAGCCCCTTGAGCGTCAGGTCCGGGTCGATCCCATCGAGGCCCTCGATCGTCCGGGCCCACGGAAGCACGCTCAGGCCGCCCGTGAGGACGGCCCGGACCTCGTTGGACGGGATCTCCGCGGTCGTTGCCAGCTCGCGCCGGATGCGGCCGAGGACCCCCTCGATCATGGTCCGGTGCCCGAGCACCGTGCCCACCCGGATTGCCGAGGCGGTGTCGCGCCCGATCGCGCCGTCCGGGATCCGAAGCTCGACGAGCGGAAGGCGTGCCGTCCGCGCGGCCAGGGCCTCCAGGCCGAGCTGGAGACCCGGCGCGATCGCGCCGCCGACGAAGGCGCCGTGCGCATCGACGACGTCGAACGTGGTCGCCGTCCCGCAGTCGACGACGACCGCGGGCGTGCCGAGCAGGTGCGCGGCGGCATACGCGTTGATGAGCCGGTCCGGGCCTACCTCGCTCGGCCGGTCCACGCGAACGGCCATCGGGATCGTTCCCGCCGCCGCGACCGCGCAGGGGATCTCCCGCCGCGCGGCGATGGCCTCGAAGGCGTCGGTGAGCGCGGGGACCGTGCTCGCGAGCGCGCACGCCGCGACGTCGCCGAGGCCATGACCGTCGAGCCGGAGCAGGCCCTCGAGCAGGATCTCCAGCTCGTCGGGGGTCGCGCTCGCCCGGGTGGCAGCGCGCCGCGACGCGATCAGGGCGCCGTCCCGGGCCAGGCCGACCGTGACGTGGGAGTTGCCGGCGTCGATCACGAGGAGCATGCGGCGATCATAGGGCCGGACGACGTACCGGGATCACGCGGACCGCGGGCGCCCCGTCGAACGATCCCGAACCGCAACCTGGCCGGCCCGGCCCGACGCCGCGTCGTGCGCTACCATCGGGCGGTCGCTGAGGCGACCGTGGTCGCGGGGCGACTCCGGATGAACGACCGAGCGGCTCGTTCGGGAAGACGGCGAACGGCAGGAGATGCCCGATGGCGCGTCCGACTCCAGCGCGGTTCTTCGTGAACAGCGGGATCGTCGCCTCGCCAACCGACATCCACAACCTGCTCCGCCCGCTCGTCAAGCAGACCGTCTCCTACCGCTATTTCCGCGGGCGGGACCTCGTCGCGTCGGGTACCGGCTGGGTGGAGCGGGTCGTCATCGACGAGCCCGAGACCTCGAGCTACTTCACGCCGGTCTCGATCTGCCTCAACGTGGACTCGTTCGAGCACCTCGACTTCGAGACCCGGCCCGACCAGCTCATCGTCTACACGCTCGTCGAAGGCGACGAGAAGGTCGTCCTCGAGTACGCGCCGCTGCGCGAGCGCGGGGCAGGCGAGCAGGCTCCGGGGCAGCTCGCCTTCGATACCAGCGGCTTCGTCCAGATGGAGCTGCTCGCGTCGCCCGACGACGAGGAAGCCTGACCGCACCCTGCCGCGGGTCAGTGCCCGCGCTCGCCCCGGACATAGTGGATGCCAAGCGCTGCCGGGGCCCCGATCCGCTTCCTGATGGCCTCGCCCGACACGGCGACCAGGACGAGGATGATGAGGATGTAGGGCACCATCCCCAGGAAGAACGTGAGGGTGTGGTTCACGTAGAACGGATTCGGGATTCCGAACAGCTCCTGCGGGCCCTGGATGTCGATCAGCAACCGCCCGATCGCGGCGTACGCATAGGCCCCGAGGGCCGCCCGGCCCACGCCCCATTGGGCGAAGATCACGATCGCGATCGCGATCCAGCCCTGGCCGTTGACCGTCAGGTCGCCGAACCAACCGGGCGAGATCGCCAGCGTGATCGTTGCCCCGGCGAGGCCCGCGAACAGGCCCCCGACGATGACGTAGGCGTATCGCAGCCGGTAGACGTCGACACCGAGGGTGTCGGCCGCCGTCGGGCTTTCGCCGACCGCGCGGAGGTGGAGTCCAGGCCGCGTCCGGTTGATCCAGTACCAGGCGATCGGCACGACGGCGTAGCCAACGTAGACGAGGATGCTCTGGTCGGTGAAGAAGATCGGCCCGACACCCGGCACCGCCTCGAGGCCGGGGATCGTGAGCGTCGGCAGGAGGGCGATCGCGCCGGCCTTCGAGAGGTCCTCGCCGAGCACGCGGGCCAGGCCGGTCCCGAGGAAGGTCAGGGCGAGACCGGAGACGACCTGCTCGGCCTGGAAGCTGATCGTGATGACGGCATGGAGCACCGAGAGGAGCCCGCCGGCCATCGTCCCGAGGACCAGCCCGAGCCACGGGTTGCCCGTCGCGACCGCCGTCCCGAAGGCGACGACCGCGCCGATCAGCATCATCCCTTCCACGCCCAGGTTGATGACGCCGGCCCGCTCCGCGAAGATCTCGCCGACGGCCGCGAACAGCAGGACCGTCCCGGATGCGACGCCGGCGGCGAGGATGGTGGTCAGGTCCATCAGGCGGCCCGCCGCTCGATGCGCACGCGGTATCGCAGCACGACCTCGCTCGCGATGAGGCAGAACAGGATGATGCCCTGGATCATCGACGGGATCCCGGAGGGCTGGATCTCGCGGCCCGCCAGGATCAGGGCGCCGAAGGCGATGGCCGCGATGATCACCCCGTATGGGTGGAGCTTGGCGATGTAGGCGACGATGATCGCCGTGAAGCCGTAGCCGGGCGAGATGACCAGCTGGAGCCGGTGGACGACGCCCGCCACCTCGCTCATCCCCGCGAGGCCGGCGAGCGCGCCCGACATCGCGAAGACGATGACCGTGTTGCGGGCGACGTTGATGCCGGCATAGCGTGCGGCCCGCGGGCTGTCCCCGATGAGCCGAATCTCGTATCCCCGTCCGCTGCGGAAGAGGAGGAAGCGGACCACCACCGCGGCCACGATGCCGAAGATGAGGCCGAAGTGGACGGTGAGGCCGCCGAAGGCCGGCACGGAGCTGGCGAAGTCGGAGAGGCGTGGCAGCCAGGCCGACTTCGGGAACTGGGCGGTCAGCTGGAAGCCCGCTTCGCTCCACGGCCCGAAGACCCAGTAGGCGATCCACCCGGCAGCGATGTAGTTGAGCATCAGCGTGACGATGATCTCGTTCACGTCGCGGTACGCCTTGAGGATCCCGGGGATCGCCCCGTAGAGGGCGCCTGCGAGCATGCCGGCGACCATCATCAGCGGGATGGTGATGATCGACGGCGTGCCGGCCGGGACGAGCGGGATCAGGATCACGGCCGACGCTCCCCAGGCGCCCATCAGGAACTGGCCCTCGGCCCCGATGTTCCAGAGGCGCATCCGGAAGGCGAGCGCGCAGGCGAGCCCGGTGAGGATCAGCGGCGTCGCCGTGACCAGCGTGTCGGAGATGACGCCGAGGCTCCCGAACGACGAGCGGAGGATGTGGACGAAGATGGCAATCGGGTCGCCGCCCGCGAACCAGAGGATGATCCCGCTGATGACGAGGGCGACGACGATGGCACCGATCGTCGTCGCGACCGGGAGCCAGCGGGGGACCTCGAGCCGCCGTTCCAGGCGGATCGTCCTCGCCAGGCGGACGCGCTCCCCCTCGGGCTGGCGCGCCGGGGCGCTCGTGGTCACGAGACGGCCTGCGTCGCCGTGTCCGGCTCTGCGGGCGACGACGCCGTCCCGCCGGTCATCCGCAGGCCGATCTCGGCAACGTCGGCCTCCGCGGCGGAGAAGAGCCCGACGAGGCGCCCCTCGTAGAGGACCGCGATCCGATCCGCGAGCGCCAGGATCTCGTCGAGGTCCTCGCTGATGAGGATCGTCGCGGACCCGGTCTGGCGCTGGTCCAGCAACAGGCGGTGGACGGTGACGATCGCGCCGACGTCCAGGCCCCGGGTGGGCTGGACCGCCACCATCAGGCGCGGATTGGACTCGATCTCGCGGGCAAGGATGAGCCGCTGGAGGTTGCCGCCGGACAGCAGGCGGGCTTCGGTATCCACGGTGGGCGCGGCGATGCTGTATGTCTCGCGGAGGCGGCTGGCGAAGCGCCGCACCGCGCCGGTGTCGATCGACCATCGGCGCGATACCGGTGCATCGCGGTAGGTCTTCATGATCAGGTTGTCGGCGACGGAGAGGTTGGGTGCGGTCCCGACCCCGGTTCGATCCTCGGGCACGTGGGCGACATGCTGGCTGATAGCGTCGCGCGGCGTCCGGTTGGCGATCTCCGCCCCGTTCACGGTCACCGAGCCACGGCTGCAGTGGCGCAGGCCGGTCAGGACCTGGGCGAGCTCCGACTGGCCATTGCCGGCCACCCCGGCCACGCCGAGGATCTCGCCGGAGCGGACCTCGAGGGAGACGCCGCGCAGGGCGGGCAGCCCGCGGTCACTCTCGGCCTCGACGTCACGCATGGCGAGGACCACCGGGCCGGGTACGAAGGGCGTCCGCTCGATGGTCTCCACGACGTCCCGGCCGACCATGAGCCGAGCGAGCCCAGCAGTGGTCGTCCCGGCGATCGCGACGCCGGCCGCCGTCACGGTGCCCCGCCGCATGACCGTGACCCGGTCCGCGATCTGGGCCACCTCGCCGAGCTTGTGACTGATGAACACGACGGATGCCCCGTCGGCCACCATGGAGCGGAGCGTCCGGAAGAGATCCTGTGCCTCCTGCGGGGCGAGCACCGCCGTCGGCTCGTCGAGGATCAGGATCCGGGCCCCGCGGTAGAGCATCTTGAGGATCTCGACGCGCTGCTGCTCGCCCACCGAGAGCTGCCAGATCCGGGCGCGTGGGTCGACCGTGAGCCCGTGGCGGGCCGCGAGATCGGCGACCTCGTCGTCGTACCGCCGGATGTCGATGCGGAAGCGCGGCCGGTCCAGGCCGATCAGCACGTTCTCGGTGACCGTCTGGGTCGGCACCAGGGCGAAGTGCTGGTGGACCATTCCGAGGCCGGCGGCGATCGCGTCGCGCGGCGATCGGAACTCCACCCGCTGGCCCCGGACGAGGATCTCGCCCGCGTCGGGCCGGTAGAGGCCGTCCAGCACGTTCATGAGCGTGCTCTTGCCGGCCCCGTTCTCGCCGAGGAGGGCGTGGATCTCGCCGACGCCCAGGTCGAAGTCGACCCCGTCATTGGCGACGACGCCGGGGAAGCGCTTGACGATGCCGCGCATCGCCACGGCGAGCGGTGGGGCGGCGGCCGGGGCAGCGCTCATGTGACGGACTGGGCTCCGTGGAATGACGAGGCCCGCGACGAGCCGGTCGTCGCGGGCCTCGAGCTCGTTGCCTACTGGCCGGGGATCGTGGCGTTGACGCCCTGGGCCCACCAATGCATGCACACGGTGCAGGCGGGAGTGCCCGGCGGGAACTGGTCGAGGTCGGCCTGCGCGAGCTTCGCGCCTGCCGCGACGACCTGCTTGCCGGTGTTGTCGGTGATCGGGCCGGCGAAGACGTCGAACCGGGTGAACTGGCCCGCGAGCATCTTGGCCAGGGTGTCCTTGACCATCTGGACGTCGGCCGCCGGGAGGTCCTTGATGCCCGGCTGCGGTGTCTGGCCCTGCATGAAGCCGAAGAGTCCCAGGGACCCGGTCTCGGCGTCGAAGTACTCGTAGCCGGCGGTATATGTCTTGGCTTTGACCTGCTCCGCGATCCGGGCGTACTCGGGACCCCACAGCCAGTAGATGGTGGTCAGGCAGTGGTCGACCTTGCACGAGCCGAAGTAGTCGTACGTGACGCCCCACTTGCCCTTCTCCTGGGCGACGTCGGCCACGGCCGGCGTGTCGGCGCCGGTCAGCACCACGTCAGCGCCCGCGTCGAAGAGCGAGGCCGCGGCGTTCTTCTCCGCGACCGGGTCGTGCCACGTGTTGATCCAGCGCACGTCCATCGTGCAGTTCGGGCACGTCTTCTTCGCCCCCAGCATGAAGGCGTTGCCCAGGCGGAGCTCCTCCGGGATCGGGAACGTCGCCATGTAGCCGAGCTTCGGGTTCTTGTCGACCATCGCGCGCGAACCGGCCAGCATGCCGGCGAGGTACTTCATGTCCTCCATGGCGCCCATCAGGTTGCCGAAGTTCTTGCCGTTGGACTTGTAGCCCGTCAGGTGGAGGAACGTCTGCGTGGGGAACTCCTCGGCGACCGTCGCCATCGGGTCCATGTACCCGAAGCTGGTGCCGATGATCAAGTCGAAGCCCTTGCGCGCGAGGCTTCGGAAGACCTGCTCGGAGGACGTGCCCTCCGGCACGTTCTCGATGTAGGCGACGTGCGTGTTCGGCACCTTCTCGCAGAGGTAGACCAGGCCGTCATAGTGGGCCTGGCTCCATCCGCCGTCGTTGTGCGGTCCGATCAGGACCATGGCGACGTTGAACTGGCCCGCGACGACGTCCGGGATCTGCGTCCCTGCCGCCGCGCCTGCCTCACACGTCGTGGCGCTCGACGGCGCCGTGCTCGCGCCGGCTGCGGCACTTGCGCCCGCTGCGGCGCTCGCGCCCGCCGCGGCACTTGCGGCCGCCGCCGGGCTTGGGCTGGCGCCCCCCGACGAGCAGGCGCTGATGATGAGCGCACCCGTCGCGAGCAGCGACAGTGGCTTCAGGAGTCGGCTGGCCATCCTAACGTCCTCTCCTCCGCGCACTCACCTGGCCGATCGGGCTGCTGCTGGCCGTGCGACAGGGGACGCGACTGCCGCGCAGCGATGGGACCCGTCACCGGGTGCGAGCGCACCCAAAGGATAGCCCTCCGCGACCCGGCCGATGGGTCGCCGGCGTCCGGCAGGGTTTCGTTTCGGCTACCCTTCCGCGGTGTTCGAACGAACGGCGCTGCCCAACGGGCCACGCGTCATCACTGCGCATCTGGCGGGCGCCCGCTCGTTCACGGTGGAGGCGCACGTCCTGGCTGGCTCGCGCCACGAGGCCCCGGGACAGGCCGGTTGCGCGCATTTCATGGAGCACCTGACGTTCAAGGGAACGCGGGCCTATCCGACGACGCGCGCACTCTCCGAGGCGGTGGAGGGGCTCGGCGGCACCTTCAACGCATCGACGGATCGCGAATCGACCGTCTATTACGTCCGCGTCCCGTCGCGCCACGCGGCAACCGCGATGCAGGTGCTGGGCGAGCTCGTGGTCCGGCCCAACCTCGACGAGGCGGAGATCGAGAACGAGCGGGATGTCATCGTCGAGGAGATCCGCTCGTACCTGGACGACCCGGCCGAGCACGTGAACGTCCTCTTCGATCTCGCGATCTTCGACGACACGCCGCTGGGCCGCGAGATCGCCGGGTCGGAGGAAAGCGTGCGAACGCTCCCGTCGCCGGCCATCCGCGAGTTCTGGCAGACCTACTACCAGCCCTCGAACGTCGTGGTGGCCGCCTCGGGCGATCTCCCGCACGACGAGGTCGTGGCGCTCGCCGCGCGCTCGTTCGGGTCCGGCGGCGGGACCATTCCCGGCTACCTTCCCGCGCCCGCCATCCCCGCCGGCGAGCGAAGCCTGCGGGCGTCCCGGCCGTCGACGCAGGCGCAGCTGGTCCTGGGCGTCCCGGCGCTCCCGCGTGATCATCCCGACCAGTGGACGCTCTCCGTCCTCAACGCGGTGCTCGGCGACGGCATGTCGAGCCGCCTCTTCCTGGAGGTCCGCGAGGAGCTGGGGCTCGCCTACGACGTCGGCAGCTCGATCGTGGCCTACAGCGACGCGGGCGTCCTGTCCGTCTATGCCGGCGTCGACCCGGGGCGGATCAAGCCCACCATCGCCGCCGTGCTCGCCGAGCTTGCCCGGCTGCGTGACGAGGACGTTCCCGACCACGAGATGACGAAGGTCAAGGCCTACCTCGCCGGCCGCCTGGAGCTGCGCCTGGACGAGACCCGCTACCTGGCGTCCTGGGTGGGGACCCAGGAGGCGCTCCACGACCGGGTGATGACCCCGGACGAGGCGCTCGCCGCCATCGAAGCGGTGACCGTCGCCGACGTCCGTGCGCTCGCAGGGCGGCTCTTCCACGACGACGCGCTGCGCCTTGCCGTGGTGGCACCCGCCGGGAAGGGTCGGGCGCTCGAGTCGACGCTCCGGATCCCGGTTCGCGGCGCACGGCCCCGCCGATGACCCTTCCGATGACTTCGCCGGACGGCGACACAGCGGAAGCGCCTGCCGGCGCCGACGGCCGACTCGCCCGGCTCCACCTCGGGACCGGCCTCCTGCGCCTCGCTCGCGTCGAGCTCGAGGAGCTGGCGGGCGAGGGCCGCCTGGACGCGGCCGGCGTCCTGGACCTCGCGGAGGCCCGCTGGCGGACCGGCGATCTGCGCGGCGCCGCCGAGGCGGCCGGCGCATGGCTCGAGGCGGGCGCCGCGACCGGCGAGACCGAGACCGGTGGGCGCGCCGTGGCCCTGGCCCATGCCCTCGTCGCGGATGCCCTGACGGTCCGGGGCCGCGACGATGAAGCCGCCGCCCACGTGGCGGCAACTCTCGCCGCCCTGGCGCCCGGGCCTCCCGGGGAGGAGGGATCGCCGGCCGCCGCCCGGTCGGTTTCCAGCGCCCTCGATGCCCTGTTCGCCGGGATCGCACCGCGGGCGGACGCCTGGCCGGCGTTCGACCTGGGAGACCGGGGCGCGGCGTCCGCGGACCGCGTGTCGGCGGGCGGCGCCGGGCACGTCCAGGCCTTGTACGCGGGATCCTCGACCCCGGACCCCATGGCGGCCGCGGATGACCGGCTGGGAGCGGGTGACGACACGGCTGCCGCCGTGCTCCTCATCCTGGCCCTGCGCGCCACGCCGATCCGGGCGCGGGAGGTCCTGGAACGGGCGGACGCGGCCCTGGCCGCGCGATCGAGCGCCGGGCTCCTCCTCGCTCGCGCCGAGGCCCTCCGCGTCCTCGGCCGCCACGAGGCGGCCGGCATCGCCTACGCTGTCGCCGACGCATACGCCCGCGGCGTTGCGCCGGCCGTCTCCCCGGCGCCCGGTCCCGATCCGACGGATCCCCCGGTCGATCACGACGCCGGCACGGACGCGGCCGCCGCACCCGATCCCGAATGGAGTCCCGAATGACCGAACGCAGCCTCGTCCTCATCAAGCCCGACGGCGTGCAGCGCCTCCTGGTCGGTCGCGTCATCGCCCGGTTCGAGGATCGCGGCCTGAAGCTTGTCGGGCTGAAGCTCGTCTCGGTCTCGCGCGAGCTCGCGGAGCGCCACTACGCGATCCACCGGGACAAGCCCTTCTTCGCCGGGCTCGTCGCCTTCATCACGTCGAGCCCGCTCGTCGCGATGGCAGTGGAGGGTCCGAACGTGATCGGCGTCGTCCGCTCGATGGTCGGTGCGACCCGCCCCTGGGAAGCCGCCCCGGGAACCATCCGCGGCGACTTCGCGCTGGAGGTTTCGCAGAACCTGATCCACGCGTCCGACGGACTCGAGACCGCCACCGCCGAGCTCGACCTCTGGTTCCCCGAGGGGATTCTTGCCTACCCCCGCGAGATCGACCGCTGGGCGCTCGCGCCGAACGGCTGATCAGCCGCCGGGGCTGATCAGCCGCCCACGAGCGGACGCAGCGATGGGAGCGCCGGCCCGGCGGCTCGTGCAGCGGCGTCGATGCCGAACGCCCCGACCGCGGTGAGGAGCGCCAGCCCCGCGAGCAGGATCACCACGAACGCCCGGAGGGGCACGCGGTTGAGCTCGAGCGCCGGGCGTGCGTCCCGGCCGATCGTGGCGGCGAGCCCGCGCAGTCGACCCGGCAGCGAGCTCGCGGCGGCTCGCGCGCGAACAGACGGGGATCCGGGAGCGGCCGTGCCGGGAGACGCCGGGGTTGCGGGTCCGGAGGTCCCGCCCGAAGGTCGTCCCGGGAGTCGCGGCAGCTCGCCGACGGCCCCGGCCACGATCGCGGACGGGCGGCCGGCGCCGACCACCAGCAGGCGGCAGATCGCGACGCCGGTCCCGAGCGAGCCCGCGTAGGCGAGCAGGAGCGCGGGCCCGGCGGTCGCGGATTGCAGGATCGCGAGCCGCGCATCCCACGCCAGGAGGCCCGGCCAGCCCACGACCGCCAGGAGGATCGCGGCGAGCGCGACGCCCAGCGACGGCGCCCGGCGCAGCCAGCCCGCCGTGTCGCGGAGGCGGCCGGTCCCGAAGGCGGCATGGAACGCGATCGTCCAGCCGATCAGGGCCGTCCTCGTCGTCGCGAAGACGAGCACCCATGCGCGTGCGGCGTCGCGCGCCGCAGGGTCAAGCGCCGCGAGGGCGAGGAGCGCGATGCCCGCGTCCGCCACGACCGTGTATGCGACGACGTGGTCGACCTCGTCCTGGATGAGCGCGGCGACCGCCCCGAGCAGGAGCGTCATGAGCGCCAGGGTCACGATCATGGCCCGCTCCAGGCCCAGCGCCTCCGAGGACGGACCCAGCGCAACCGGCGCCCAGCCGAGGATCACGATGCCCCAGGCTGCCGGCAGCCACGCGGCGAGGATCGGCAGCGCGCTGGACGGCGTCGCGTCGGACAGTCGCGAAACGCGGGCGTGCAACGGGATCGCCCCGAATCGATGCGCCAGGACGAGCGCCATCCCGAGGAGCACGAGCGCGGCCGCGGCCGGCTCGGCGGGCACGGGACCCGCTCCCGTCGCGGCCGCGGTACGGGGCACGATCGCGGCGGTCCCCGGCATGATCCCGGCCGCGACCAGGCCGACGACCACGCTCGTCGTGGCGCCCCGCAGCTCGCGCGCGAGGGCCCGGACGCGCGACGGCGCGGCCGGGCTCCCGAGCGCCAGCGCGCTCGCGGCCACGGTGGCGGCGGCCGCGCCGAGGAGTGCGGGC
>JADGQH010000182.1 GCA_017881985.1 Chloroflexota bacterium
CCGATCGCGATCGAGATCGGGCAGCGCTTCGCGATCCGCGAGGGTGGCCGAACCGTCGGCGCCGGCGCGATCGTGAGCATCGTCGAGTAGCCCGATGCCGAAAGCAGCCGATCACCGGCCGATTGTTCAGCTCGCCTGTACCGAGTGCAAGGAGCGGACGTACACCACGCGCAAGAACAAGAGGAACGATCCCAACCGGATCGAGCTTCGGAAGTACTGCCCGCGGGAACGCCGCCACACCCTGCATCGCGAGGCGAAGTAGCAGGGGGATCCACAGGGGCGTAGCTCAATTGGCAGAGCACCGGTCTCCAAAACCGGTGGTTGTAGGTTCGAGTCCTATCGCCCCTGCCAGCCTTTCGACCCCGCCTACCAGGGAAGTGCAGTAGCCCATCGTGCGACGCATCCGTCGGTTCATCGATGAATCGTGGTCCGAACTCAAGAAAGTCTCCTGGCCCACGCGCGACCAGGTCCGCAACCTGACCGTGCTCGTCTTCGCGGTGAGCGCGGCCATAGGCCTGTTCATCGCGGCGTGGGACTTCGTGTTCACCGAAGCGGTCCGGCTCATCACGCCGGCGGCATAGGGGACGTTGATGACCGAGATGGTCCGCGCCCCCGAGAAGCGCTGGTTCGTGATTCACACCTACTCGGGTTATGAGAACAAGGTCAAGGCGAACCTCGAGCACCGCATCGAGTCGATGGGCATGGAGGACAAGATCTTCCAGGTGCTCGTCCCGATGGAGGACGAGATCGAGATCAAGCAGGGCCAGCGGCACACCGTCCAGAAGAAGGTGTTCCCCGGCTACGTCCTCGTCGAGATGATCTACGACCCCGAGTCCTGGTACGTCGTGCGGAACACGCCGGGCGTCACGAGCTTCGTCGGCACCGGGAACATCCCGGGCAGCCGCAGCGAGCCGATCCCGCTCGAGGAGCACGAGGTCAAGCAGATCCTGCGCCAGATGGGCGTGGAGACGCCGAAGTACCGCGTCGCGTTCACCAAGGGCCAGAGCGTCCGGGTGACCGACGGGCCGTTCGCCGAGTTCGTCGGCACGGTCGACGAGGTCGACCCGGAACGCAACAAGGTCAAGGTCCTCGTCAGCATCTTCGGCCGCGAGACCCCCGTCGAGCTCGACCTTCTCCAGGTCGAGAAGCTCTGATCGAAAGGAACATCGGCCACCGTGGCGAAGAAGATCCGAATCGTCCTGACACTCCAGCTGCCGGCCGGCAAGGCCACCCCGGCGCCGCCCGTCGGCACCGCGCTGGGCCCCCACGGCATCAACATCATCGAGTTCACCAAGAGCTATAACGAGAAGACCGCCGACAAGGCGGGCCAGATCATCCCGGCCCAGATCACGGTCTTCGAGGACCGCTCCTTCACCTTCATCCTGAAGACGCCGCCGGCCGCCGACCTGCTCCGCAAGGCAGCCGGGATCGACAAGGGCGCCGCGACCACGAGCCGCGAGACTGCCGGGCGCGTGACCCGCGACCAGGTCCGCGAGATCGCCGGCCAGAAGCTGGCCGACCTCAACGCGAACGACATCGAGGCCGCCATGCGGCAGGTCGAGGGGACGGCGCGGAGCATGGGCATCGAGGTCGTCGGCTAGCCCGGACGACCGAGGTCGTCGGCGAGGCCGACGACGACGCATTCCGGCCGCGCTCGAGCCGGACGAGGACCCCGCGTCACGGGGGAGGCCGGAACGCCGGCCGCCAGCACGAGGAGCCAGGCATGGCCCAGCACGGCAAGAAGTATCGCGAGGCGTTCGGCCTGATCGACCGGACCCGGGCCTACCCGCCCGCCGAGGCGGTCGACCTGGTCAAGCAGACCTCGATCGTCAACTTCGATCCCTCGGTGGAAGCGCACCTCCGCCTCGGCGTCGACCCGCGCCACGCCGACCAGATGGTTCGCGGCACGGTCGTCCTCCCGCACGGGACCGGCAAGGTCGTCCGCGTGGCCGTCTTCGCCCAGGGCGAGAAGGCCCAGGAGGCGCTACGCGCCGGCGCGGACGAGGTGGGCGGCGAGGACCTCGTCAAGAAGATCGAGGGCGGCTGGCTCGAGTTCGACGTTGCGGTCGCGACGCCGGACATGATGGGGATGGTCGGCAAGCTGGGCCGCATCCTCGGCCGGCGCGGCCTCATGCCGAACCCCAAGGCCGGCACGGTCACGTTCGACGTGGAGCGGGCGATCAACGAGGTCAAGGCCGGTCGGGTCGAGTACAAGGTCGACAAGTCCGGGATCATCCACGTGCCCGTGGGCAAGGCCAGCTTCGAGGCAGCCGCGCTGGTCGCGAACCTGGCCGTCCTCCTGGACGCGATCAACCGGGCGAAGCCGGCGGGCGCCAAGGGGACCTATTTGAAGGGCCTCACGATCGCCAGCACCATGAGCCCCGGGGTCCGCGTGGACCTGCCGGGCCTGCTCGCGGCCGCCAACGCCGCCTGAGGGCGCACCTCATGGCCGGCGCACGTCGCGCCGGCAGGCTGTACCATCACACGCCGCGGCGGCCGAGAGGCACGTCGCACAGCACACAGACGGACCGCCGCAGACAGCCTGCGCCCGCGGACCGGAGCCCGATCAATCGGGAGGCCGGTCGGGGCTTGATCCGTCGGACCGGATCGGACGCCCGCACCGTCGGGCAGCCGGGGACGCCGACGAGCACGCCGAGGCAGGTCTCCGACCGCGAGCCCTCACCCGGAGGCGCCCGCTGCGGACCCTGCAGGACGCGAGGAAGCACCGTCAGGCAGGGGATCCCGCCGGGTGGATCCGCCGGGCGCGCCGGACGCGCGCAGCGCAGCAGAGGGCCCTATGCCGACCGACGCGAAGCGCGCCACCGTGGCCGAGCTCCGGGGCGACCTGTCCCGCAGCACCACGCTCGTCACCACCGAGTATCGCGGGCTCACCGTGAGGGAACTCGGCGAGATCCGGCGGGCGCTTCGAAAGCAGCACGTCACCTACCGGGTCGTCAAGAATCGCCTCATGCGGATCGCCGCCGAGCAGGAGGGGAACCCGGGCATCGGGCCGCTCCTCCGCGGCCCCTCGGCCATCGCCTTCGGGAGCGGCGACGAGGCGCTCGTCGCACGGACGGTCCTCGAGGCGGTCCGCCCCTACAAGCTCGTGAAGGTCACCGGCGGCGTCGTCGGTGGGAAGTCCCTCGACCTCGCGGGCGTGACCAGGCTTGCGACCCTCCCGCCCCGCGAGATTCTTCTCGCCCAGCTCGCCGGCGCGTTCAGCGCACCGGCCACGCAGGTCGCCGGGCTCATGGCCGCGAACCTGCGGAACCTCGGCTATGCGCTGACCCAGCTGCAGGAGCAGAAGGCGCAGGCCGCGGCCTAGGCGCCACAGAACACGACCCCAACCGCGCCCGCCCGCCGCGGACGACACGACGTCAAGGAGACATGAACGCAATGGCCACGCTTACCCACGACGAGCTGCTCGACCAGATCGGCGCAATGACCCTCGTCGAGGTTGCCGATTTCATCAAGAAGTTCGAGGCGAAGTTCGGCGTCACCGCCGCCGCGCCGGTCTCGGCAGCCGCCGCGCCGTCCGCCGCAGCCGCCCCCGTCGAGGCGGTCGAGGAGCAGACCGAGTTCACGGCGATCCTCGCCGAGATCGGCCCCAACAAGATTCCCGTCATCAAGGTCGTGCGCGAGCTCACCGGCCTCGGCCTCAAGGAGGCCAAGGACCTCGTCGACCAGTCGCCGAATCCCGTCAAGGAAGGCGTTGCCCGCGACGAGGCCGAAAAGATCAAGGCCGCCCTCGAGGCGGTGGGCGCGAAGGTCGAGATCAAGTAGCTGCCGACCTCCACGCTGGGAGTGCCGGCCGCACCTCGCCCTCCGGCCGACCAACTCGCCGCAACGCCGGGATGGTGCACGGTCACCACCCGGCGTTCGCGTGCGCGCTTGACAACTGCTGCGTGAGCGATACAATTTCCAATTCCGTGAGCGCGGCCCTCTTTCCTTTCTCCCTCCTCCGTCAAGGAGCGGTTCATGCTGCCTGTCGCTGATTTCTCGTCCCTCGCGCCGTCCGGCCGGATCTCGTACGCCCGAATCTCGGAGAAGCGTGAGATCCCCAACCTGATCGAGCTCCAGGTCCGATCGTTTGCCTGGTTCATCGAACGGGGCCTCCGCGAGCTGTTCGACGAGATCAGCCCGATCAAGGACTTCACGGGCAAGGTCATGGAGCTCCAGTTCCTGGACTACGAGTTCGGGGAGCCGAAATACTCGGAGCTCGAGTGCCGCACCCGGGACCAGACCTTCAGCAAGCCGCTCTACGTCAACGTGGAGCTGCTGATCAAGGAGACCGGCGAGATCCAGCGCCAGCGCGTCTACATGGGCGACTACCCGTGGATGACGGAGCTGGGCACCTTCATCATCAACGGCGCCGAGCGCGTCGTCGTCAGCCAGCTCGTGCGCTCGCCGGGCGTCTACTACGGCAAGGTCGAGGATCCCAGCTCGGGCCGCGACCTGTACACGGCCAAGGTCATCCCGAACCGCGGTGCCTGGCTCGAGTTCGAGACGTCCAACCGGGACCTGCTCTCCGTGAAGGTGGACCGCAAGCGGAAGATCGCGGCGACCACCTTCCTGCGCGCCGTGGGCTACGAGCGTAACGAGGAGATCGCGGCCCTCTTCGGGGGCCTGGATGACAACCCGGAGCACCCGTACATCGCGGCCACGCTCGACAAGGACCCGACGAACACGCAGGCCGAGGCCCTGATCGAGGTCTACAAGAAGCTCCGCCCCGGCGATCCGCCGACCGGAGACAACGCGCGGCAGCTGGTCGAGAGCCTGTTCTTCAACTTCCGCCGCTACGACCTGGGACGCGTCGGGCGCTACAAGTTCAACAAGAAGCTCGACGCCATCGCCGCCCGCATGGGCTACGAGCTGCCCCGCGAGGACGTCACGAACCCGCACCTCGGACGGACGATCACGCGCGAGGACATCGCCGCGATCGTCGGCCAGCTGATCATCCTCAACAACGGGGGCGGCCAGCCGGACGACATCGACCACCTCGGCAACCGCCGCATCCGCGCGAACGGCGAGCTGATCCAGAACGCCTTCCGGATCGGGCTCCTCCGCATGGAGCGGGTGGTCCGGGAGCGGATGACGATCCAGGAGATCGACAAGGCGACCCCGAACGCGCTCATCAACATCCGGCCGGTCTCGGCCGCGATGAAGGAGTTCTTCGGCGGGAGCCAGCTCTCCCAGTTCATGGACCAGACGAACCCGCTCGCGGAGCTCACGAGCAAGCGGCGACTCTCCGCGCTGGGCCCGGGCGGGCTCTCCCGCGAGCGTGCCGGCTTCGACGTCCGCGACGTCCACCACAGCCACTACGGCCGCATCTGCCCGATCGAGACGCCGGAAGGCCCGAACATCGGGCTCATCGGCTCGCTCGCGACGTTCGGCCGGATCAACGACTACGGCTTCATCGAGACGCCGTACCGCAAGGTCCGCCGGAGCATCGCGTGGGACGACCCGGACCTCGCGTCGTACGAGGCTGGCGCCGACCTGGTCGGCAAGGGCGGCGAGGTCGTGGTCCCGAAGGGCCAGCCGCTCTCCGCCACCGCTGCGGCGGAGCTGAAGCGCCAGAAGGCACAGGCCTTCCCGATCCGCCCCGTCGTGACCGACGAGATCGTCTATCTCGCGGCGGACGAGGAGGAGGAGCACCACGTCGCCCAGGCGAACGCGACGCTCGACGAGGCGGGGCACTTCACGGCCAACCGCGTGCCCTGCCGCTACCGGGACATCTTCCCTGAGGTCGCTCCGGACCGGATCGAGTACATGGACGTCAGCCCCAAGCAGGTCGTCTCGGTCGCGACCGCCCTCATCCCGTTCCTCGAGCACGACGACGCGAACCGGGCCCTGATGGGCTCGAACATGCAGCGCCAGGCCGTCCCGCTCCTCGAGCCCGAGGCGCCGATCGTGGGCACGGGCATGGAGCGTCGCGCGGCCCAGGACTCGGGCCAGGTGCTGCTCGCGCGCGGGGCCGGGGTCGTGACCTCGGTGACCGCCGACCGGATCCTCGTCGATGAGGACGCCGGCGAGCTGCGCACCTACCCGCTCCAGAAGTTC
Source organism: Chloroflexota bacterium (assembly GCA_017881985.1). Lineage (GTDB taxonomy): Bacteria > Chloroflexota > Limnocylindria > Limnocylindrales > CSP1-4 > CTSoil-043. Next base: position 6,061 of record JADGQH010000182.1, read on the forward strand.
GTCCGCTCCAACCAGGGCACCTGCATCAACCAGCGCCCGATCGTGGACGTCGGCCACCGCGTCGGGCCGGGGGACCCGATCGCCGACTCGTCGTCCACCGATGGCGGCGAGCTCGCCCTGGGCCGGAACATCCTCGTCGCGTTCATGAGCTGGGAGGGTGGCAACTACGAGGACGCCATCGTCATCAGCGACCGCCTGGTCCGCGAGGACCTGTTCACGAGCATCCACATCGAGAAGCACGAGATCGAGTCGCGCGACACGAAGCTCGGGCCCGAGGAGATCACCCGGGACATCCCGAACGTCGGCGAGGAGTCCCTCAAGGACCTCGACGAGGAGGGGATCGTCTACATCGGCGCCGAGGTCCGGCCGGGCGACATCCTGGTCGGCAAGATCACGCCGAAGGGCGAGACCGAGCTGACCGCGGAGGAGCGCCTGCTGCGTGCGATCTTCGGCGAGAAGGCGCGCGAGGTGAAGGACTCCTCGCTGCGCCTCCCGCACGGCGAGCGCGGCAAGGTCGTGGACGTCAAGGTCTTCACGCGCGAGGACTCCGAGCTGATGCCCGGCGTCAACAAGCTGGTGCGCGTCTCGGTGGCCCAGAAGCGCAAGGTCAGCGTCGGCGACAAGATGGCGGGCCGCCACGGCAACAAGGGCGTCATCGCCAAGATCCTGCCGCAGGAGG
>JADGQH010000183.1 GCA_017881985.1 Chloroflexota bacterium
GCCGGGTCTCGCCGCACTCATCGGATGACGTCCGGGTACGCGCTCAGGCGGGCTGCATGAGTCGCGAGGGCCCGGTCCACGAACGAGTCGACGCTGCCAAGGTAGCCGCGGGGGTCGAGCAGGACGCCGAGGGCGGCCCGATCCAGGTGCTTGGAGACGGCCGGCAGCCCAGCCAGGACATCGCCGAGCGGGTGGTCCGACTCGACCGCCTCGGCCGCGGCTCGCTCGAGGAGTCGAGCCGCCGCCGCACGACCCAGCGCCGGCGTCAGGGCCGCCGCGACGCGCTCGGCCAGGAGGAGCCCACCGGAGCGCTCGAGGTTCGCCTCCATCCGGACCGGATCGACCTCGAGATGCTCGAGGCAGTCGCGCAACCACGCAGCGGCCGACCCGACGGACCGGAGCAGCTCGGCGAGCGGCTGCCACTCCGCGTGCCACGAGCCGGCCGCGCGCTCGTGCTCCCCGACCCCGGCAAACAGCAGCGTGGCCACCAGCCCGGGGACCTGCGCGGCACAGGCGCGGGCTGCCACGGCCGCGACCGGGTTGTGCTTCTGGGGCAGGGTGGACGAACGACCGCGACCCGGGGTGCCCTCGCGCACCTCGGCGATCTCGGTCTGGGCGAGGAGGAGGACGTCGAGGGCCGGCTTGCCGATGGCCACCGACACCGTCCCGAGGGCGCCGGCCAGGCGGGCGATCCGGGTGCGCTCCGCGTGCCACGGCAGGTCGGGCTCCGCGAGGTCGAGCTCCGCGGCGAACGCAGCGAGGACCCGCGTGCCGGAGTCGCCGAACGCCGCGAGCGTTCCGACCGCCCCGCCGAGCTGCGCGGCCAGCGCGGACCGTCGGACGTCGCGGAGATCGGCTGATGCGGCGTCGAGCCCGGCCAGCCAGCCGGCAGCCTTGGCGCCGAACGTCGTCGGGAGCGCCTGCTGGAGCAGCGTCCGGCCGGCGATCAGCGTCGCTCGATGGATGTCGGCAAGCCGGGCTGCCGCGTCCGCTGCACCTTCGAGGTCCAGCAGGACGAGATCGAGCGCCCGGCGGACCACGAGCATCAGCGACGTGTCGAGGATGTCCTGGCTGGTAGCGCCATGGTGGAGATGGGCGGCAGCGGAGCGGTCGAGGCGCGCGGAGAGCACCTCGACGATCGCGACGACAGGGTTCGCGGTCTCGGCCGCCGCCCGCCCGAGCGCGCCGACGTCGAACGCCTCGGGCCGGCAGGCATCCGCGATCGCCTCCGCGGCCGCCGTCGGGATCATGCCGACCTGCGCCTGTGCCCGGGCGAGCGCGATCTCGACGTCGAGCATCGCGGCGAGTCGCGCCCGATCGCCAACCGCGTCGCGCACGGGGCCCCGCGCGACGATCCCGTCGAACAGGCCCCGATCCGCCGTGTCGAATTCGTCGCCGCGTTCAGACATCGAAGAAGACGGTCTCATCGGGGCCCTGGAGGTGGATGTCCCATGCGTAGCCGTCGCCGGCTCGAATCGCCAGCAGCGTGCGGCGGCGCATCGCATCCGGGAGTGACCGAAGCACCGGATCGGCGTCGTTCGCCTCCACCTCGTCGGCGAAGTAGATCCGCGTCACAAGCCGGGTCAGGATTCCCCGGGCGAAGACGGCGACATCGATATGCGGCGCCTGCGGGCCGCCAACCGGTGCGGGGACAGCGCCCGGCTTCACGGTCCGGATCCCGAAATGCCCCCCGGGATCGGTCGGACAGCGCCCGAAGCCCCGGAACGAGGTCTCGCCCCTCGCCCGCGCCTCGGGATGCGCGAATCGACCGTTCTCGTCCGCCTGCCATGTCTCGATGAGCCCGTCGGGCACAGGCACGCCATTGCCGTCGAGCACGCGCCCGCGGATCCAGATCGAGCCCGGCGTCCCATCCGGGACCACCTCGGGGCCGTCCTCACCCGTGATCCCGAGCGCGAGATATGGTCCCACGGTCTGCGACGGCGTCCGCGGCAAGGCCATCAGTCGTGGTCCTCGCGCTCGAACGGCGTCGCCTCGCGGCCGCGCAGCACGATGTCGAACCGGAACGCGAGGGAGTACTCGGGGATCGCGGCCTCGAGGTCGAGCGTCGAGACCAGGCGCTCGCGCCCTCGTGGATCGGGCACCGAGTTGAAGATCGGGTCCTGCCCGAAGAGCGGATCGCCCGGGAAGTACATCTGGGTGACGAGTCGCTGGGGGAATGCGTCGCCGAAGATCGAGAAATGGATATGCGCCGGGCGCCAGGCGTTCCGGTGGTTCCGCCACGGGTAGGCGCCGGGCTTGATCGTGAGGAACCGGTAGCGCCCGTCGGCGCCCGTGACGACACGCCCGATGCCGCGGAAGTTGGGATCCAGCGGGGCGTCGTGGTCGTCGACCTGATGGGCATACCGGCCGGCCGCGTTCGCCTGCCAGATCTCGATCAGGCTGTCTCGGACGGCCCGGCCGTCCGAGTCGACGACACGTCCGTGGACGATCACGCGCTCGCCGATTGGCGCGCCTCGGCCGCCAGCCGTCAGGTCAGCATCGCCCGGCTCCACTCGCCCGGGTCCCAGGAGGGGACCCGTCAGCTCGGTGAGCGACTGGGGCAGCAGGATCGGCGGCAGACGTGGGGCCCGGTACTGCGATCCGTGGTAGGCGGGGAAGTCGTTGGGGGGGTCCACGTGCGAGTCGCGTCGATATTCCCCGAGCGGTCGGTCTGCCATGGCCTACTCGACTCCTTTCTCGGCGCGTCCGGCACCGGCCCCAGTGTCGTCGTCGACCCACAGCCAGTAGCCGATCGGGAATGGTCGCAGGTGGACCCGGTCCGCCACGAACCCCCACAGGCCGCGCGGCGACCAGAGCGCGATCACGACCGCGACGGTCCCGAGGGCGATGAAGTACCAGGCTCCGAACCCGGCCAGCAGCTCCTGGAGGAGGACGAAGACGATCGTCCCGACGATCGGCCCCTCGAGCGTGCCGATCCCCCCGATGATCGTCACGAAGATCATCTTGGCCGACCACTCGACGCTGAAGACCGACGGTGCCTGGACGTTGAGCTGGCTCAGGATCAGCAGGCCGCCGGCCGCGCCACAGCCGGCGGCCGCGACAAGGAAGACGATCCGCTTCGCCCAGCCCACCCTGGCACCGACGCTTCGGGCCCCGATCTCGTCGTCCCGGACCGCGGTCAGGACCAGACCAAGGCGTCCACGGAGGAGCAAGTACGTCACCCCGAGCGCAGCCACAGCCACGGCGAGCGCGGACCAGTACGTCCACGCCAGCCGGGTCAGCGGGGCAATCCCGGCGATGCCCGGCAGGATCGCCCCTGTCCCGCCACCCAGCGACGGGAAGTGGCTGACGACGAGGAGGACGGCGTCGGCCACGACCCAGGTCGCGATCGCGAAGTAGCCGCCGCGCAGCCGGAAGAGGAGCCACGAGACCGGCAGCGCGAGCGCGGCGCAGACGACGGCCGCCAGCGGGAGGGCGAGATATGGCTGGAGGCCCCACTGGGCGAGGACGAGGACGACGTACGAGCCGAGCCCGATGAACGTCTGCTGGCCGACGGAGACGAGGCCCGCGTATCCGGCAAGGAGGTTCCACATGCTCGCCAGCGTGAGCAGGATGAACCCATCGACGAGCTTCGCCGTGATGCCGGCCCCGACGAGGGCTGGCATGGCCGCCAGCACGGCCACGGCGGCGAGCGCAACGAGCCCGAGGAACGGCCGCGGGCGACGCGAGCGTGTGACGCGAACCCGGGCGCCCGTGGCCGGTCGGTCGAGAGCGGCCGTCGAGGTCGTCATGCCGCCTGCCTCGCCCCGGCGATCCCGCTGGGCCGGACCGCGAGCACCAGCAGGAAGACGAGGTGCCCCGCGAGTACGCCGTAGCTTGGATCGATGGTCGATCCGATCGATTGCGTGACGCCCAGCACGATCCCGCCGGCCAGCGTGCCCCAGAGCGAGCCGAGCCCTCCGATCACGACTGCCTCGAAGGCGAACAGCAGGCGGGTCGAGCCGCTCGTGGGGCTGAACGACGAGTACATGCCGAAGGCCAGGCCGGCCAGGGCGACCGTGCCGATCGCGAGGGCCGCCGCGATCCCGAACACGTGGCGGTAGCGGGTCCCCGAGAGCTGGGCGGCCTCACGATCGTCGGCCACAGCGCGGATGAGCCGGCCGATCGTGGTCCTCGACAGCAGGAGCTCGATCCCGATTAGGGTGACCACCGCGACCACGAAGATCGCCAGCGACAGCACCGCGATCGAGATGTCCGAGTTGACCGTGATCGAGGCCGTCACCAGCGATCCGACGTCGATCGAGTGGCTGTCCGCGGAGGACAGCTCGAGCAGGGCGTTCTGGATGATGATCGAGGCCCCGAAGCTGACCAGCAGCGTCGTGAGCTGCCCGCGGTCGAGGGTCGCCTGGATCAGGGTCCGCTGGCCGACGTAGCCAAGGACCACGAAGACGGGGACCACGATGACGAAGGCAAGGATGCCCGGCAGGTGGAGGATCGGGATGACGATGATCGCGAGGTAGGCCGCCACGATCGCCAGGTCGCCGTGGGCGAGATTGATGGCGCCCATCACCCCGTAGAGCAGCGAGAGGCCGCAGGCTGACAGCGCGTAAAGCCCGCCGAGGAGGACGCCCTGAACCAGCGCGCCGACCCAGATCATCGGACGGCCACCTTGCCGAGCCCGAAGTAGGCCGCCTCGATCTCTTCGGGCTGGAACTCGCCGGGTCTCCCGGACAGCGTGGTCCGGCCCTCCAGGATGCAGCCGAATCGGGAGGCCACCCGGAGCGCCTGGCTCACGTCCTGCTCGACGATCAGGATGGTCATGCCCGTGGCGAGGAGCTCCGGCATCAGGGCGTAGATCTGGGCCACGATCCGTGGGGCAAGGCCAAGGGAGAGCTCGTCCAGCAGCAGCACCCGCGGGTTGGCCACCAGGGCCCGCCCGATCGCGACCGCCTGCTGCTCGCCGCCGGAGAGCTGGGCTGCCCGCTGGCGCCGTCGCTCGGGCATCCACGGGAAAAGCTCGTAGACGCGCGCGATGGACCACGGACCGGGCCGGCGCCGGTGGGCGCCTACCATCAGGTTCTCCTCGACGCTGAGCGACGGGAACAGGCGGCGTCCCTCGGGAACCAGGGCGATGCCCGCCACCAGGCGGTCCTCCGGCTCGGCATGGGTGAGGTCGGCCCCGTCCAGCGAGATCGTGCCGGTCGTCGGGCGGTGAAGGCCGGCGATCGTCCGGAGGAGGGTGGACTTGCCGGCGCCGTTCGCGCCGATGATCGCGAAGATCTCTCCCTCGGCGACCTCGAGGCTGAGGTCCGTCACGGCCCGCAGCTGGCCGTGGTGGACGGTCAGGTCGCGGACGGTCAGGACGGTCGATCGGGATGCGGCCTGCGCGGATCCCGCCGCGGCAGGGTCGCCGGCGATCATGACCCCGCCCCGGCAACCAGCCCCGCGGCGGCGAACGACTCCGCCGTGGCCTCGGTCCCCAGGAAGACCTCGCGCACGGCCGGGTTCGCGAGCACCACGCTGGGCACGCCGTCGCCGATGATCCGCCCGCCGGCAAGGCAGACGAGGCGGTCGACCACGGCGACGAGGGCGCGGACGACGTGCTCGATCCAGATGATGGCGGCGCCGCTCGCGCGGGCGCGCTGGACGATCGCGACGAGCTGGGCGACCTCGGGGTCGGTGAGCCCGCCGGCGACCTCGTCGAGAAGCAGCAGCCGCGGCCGCGTGGCGAGCGCGCGGGCCAGCTCGAGGCGCTTCCGCTGGAGGAGGCCGAGCTGGCCGGCCGGACGGTTCGCCTCGGCGAGGATTCCCGTGTCGGCCAGCACGTCGGCGGCCAGCTGGTGGCTGGCCCGGCCGCGGGTGGCACCGCCCTGCTGGGCCGCGATCAGCGCGTTCTCGAAGACCGTCATCCCTTCGAACGGCCGCGGGACCTGGTACGTGCGGCCGATCCCGAGCCGGGACCGGGCTGCGGCATCCAGGTGGGTGATGGGATTCCCGCCCAGCCGGACCTGGCCCGTGTCCGGCGTCAGGTCGCCGGACACGATGCCGAAGAGGCTGGTCTTGCCGGCGCCGTTCGGCCCGACGATCCCGAGGGCATCGCCGGGCTGAACGTCGAGCGAGAGGTCGTCGGCGACGACTACTTGCCCGAAGCGCTTCGAGATGCCGTGCAGCTCCAGGAGCGGGGCGGCCAAGATCAGGCGTTCGTGGGCTGCAGGTCACCCCCGACCGGGACGTCGGGGTTGAGGCTGTTGTCGACGACGACCATCTCCCACGGGTATGTCGTGCCCTTGCGCCACTGGACCCCGACCGGCCGCATCATCCCGATGCCCGGGAAGGGTCCCTTCGTGAAGTCGAGCGGCCCGCAGATCCCCGTGTAGCTGACCTTGCCGAGGGCCGCTGCGACCGCATCGTGAGCGTGCGGGTCGTCGACCGCGGTGAACGCCGCCTGGGCAACCTCGAACAGCGAATAGGTCGAGCCGAGGCTCTGGAGCCACTGCTTCCCGCTGGCTGCCTGGTAGGCGTCGGCGAGCTGCTTGCTCGTCTCGCCCGTGAGCGACGACTTGTAGGGCATGAACGGGCCCCACCAGCAGTCGGTCGCGATGTTGTTGACCAGGTCGCCGAGGGCAGGGCGGCGGACACGCTGCTTCTGCTTGAGCACGAGCCCATCATCACCTTGGGGCGAAGCGCGGATCTGGCCAACGTGCTCGCGTCCCCCGAGGCTTTGCGCGAAAAGGGCATCTCCGTGGTCCGAACCTCGCGCGGCGGT
>JADGQH010000184.1 GCA_017881985.1 Chloroflexota bacterium
ACGCCCGTTCGACCGCCAGTACCAGATCGTCCGCGCCGACACCGGCGAGGAGCGCTCGGTGCACGGGCGCGGCGCCCTCGAGCTCGACGCGTCGGGGCATCCGGTCCGCATGTTCGGGACGATCGCCGATGTCACCGAGACCCACCGGGCGCAGCGGGCGCTCGTCGCGTCCGAGCTCCGCTACGCGGCGATCTTCGACGGCGCGATCGAGGCGATCGTCGTGGCCGACCGGGCGTCGGAGCGGTTCCGCTGGGTCAACCCCGCCGCATGTGCCCTGCTGGGCTACGCACCCGACGAGCTGCTCGAGCTGACGATCACGGACGTCCATCCTCCAGCGGACCTGCCCAGGGTGCGCGAGCAGCTGGAGGCCGTGGCAGACGGCCGACTCCCCATGGCACGGTCGGTCCCCTACCGGCGCAAGGACGGCGGCCTGGTCCTCGTCGACGTGCGAGCCTCCTGGGCCGAGGTCGACGGACTGGCTTCGATGATCGGCTTCCTCAGCGACGTCACCGAGATTCGCCGCCTCGAGTCGGGCCTCGCCCGCGAGTTCAGCGAGCGAGCCGATGTGGCGGCGGCCCTGAGCCGGCTCCAGCCCGCCGCGACCGCGGAGGCGACGGCCGCCGAGATCTGTGACGAGCTCTTCGGCCTGCCCGGCATCGACGTCGCGTCGATCATCAACTTCGTCGGCCCGGAGCTGGCGACGCCGCTCGCCCTTCGTGGGCCCGACGGCCTGCCGGCGACCAGCGGCAGGCGGTTGCCGGCCGCGCGCGCCGCGTACCTGTACGAGCGCGCGGCCCAGGGATCCTGGGCGGAGCAGTTCGCGGCGCGGCCGGAGGATGGGCTATACGGCCAGCTCACCGCGCAGACGGGCCTGCGCGCAATGGCCTATGCGCCCATTCGCAACGGTGAGGGCCTGCTCGGCCTCATCGCCGCCGGGACATGCGACGAGGAGTACGCTCGACATCTCGTGGATCGCCTGCCCGCCGTCGGCGAGTTCGCGGCGACCGCCGGCGCGCTGCTCAGTCGCGCCCTCGAGTCCGGACACCGCGACGAGCTGCTCCGGGGACGCGTCCGACGTGCGCTGGCACGGGGCGGACTGAGCCCCGTGTTCCAGCCGATCGTCGAGCTCGGATCTGGCGTGCGCGTGGGATACGAGGCGCTTACGCGGTTTGCCGACGGCACCCCGCCCGACCGGATGATCGCAGACGCCCACTCGGTCGGGCTCGGCGTCGAGCTGGAGGTCGCCTGCATCGCGGCCGCGCTCGACGCTTCGGAAGCCCTGGCGCCCGGCCCCTGGCTGAGCCTGAACGCGTCGCCGGACGCGATCATCCACTCGCGCCGTCTTGCCCGGCTCCTGGCGGGTCGCTCGAGGCGGATCGTGCTCGAGGTCACCGAGCACATCGAGATCGACAACTACCCGGCGGTCGGCCGCGCGGCCGCGCGATTCGGCCCAACCGTCAGCCTTGCCGTCGACGACGCCGGGGCCGGGTTCGCGAGCCTGCGCCACGTCGTGGAGCTGCGGCCGCGCTTCCTCAAGATCGACATCAGCCTCGTTCGGCACGTCGATCGCGACGTGACCCGCCAGGCGATGATCGCGGGCCTGCGCCACTTCGCGGGCCGCGCCGGCTGCGAGGTCATCGCGGAGGGGATCGAGCAGCGAGTCGAGCTGGAGATGCTGCGCGAGCTCGGCGTCACGCTCGGACAGGGCTACCTGCTGGGCCGGCCGAGCGCGGTGGGGGCGACCCTGGCGGCCTCCGCACCCCTGGGGGTGCTCGCCGGCTGAGCCCGGGCTTCACTGCGCCGGGACTCGGCGTCGGCGCAACCCCGAAATCGCCCGGCGCAGCGGCGCTAGGATGGACCATCGACCCTGAGGAGACCCCGCCGTGATGCTCAACCTGTTCGTGATCCTGTTCGGCGTCCTGATCCTGCTGCTCAGCGTCGGGCTGGGGATCGTGATGCCGATCAGCCGCACCGCGGCGGCGGTCAGTCGAGGACGGGACGACCGCGCCGTGCCGCGGAGTCACCTGGTCCGCGGCGTCGTCGGCTCGATCCTCGGCTTTGCCGTCCTCGTGATCGGGATCTCGGGCCCGTTCGTCGAGGTCCCGGCCGGCAACGTCGGCGTCGCTACCAACTTCGGCCAGGTCCAGGTCGGCACGCTCCAGCCGGGCCTCCACGTGATCATGCCGATCGTCCAGCAGGTGGTGAACGTGGATACGCGGGTGCAGCCGCACCAGTTCCAGGAGATCGATGCCGCCTCGAAGGAGCTCCAGACGGTCAAGCTCACCGGCACGATGAACTACCACATCGACGGCCAGTTCGCCTCTGACCTCTACCAGCGCGTCGGCACGGATTTCGCGGCCAAGATCATCGACCCGGCCTTCAACGACTTCATCAAGACCGTCGTGCCCGACTACTCGGTCAACGACATCCTCGCCAAGCGCGACGAGATCCGGTCGCTCGCCAAGACGCAGCTCGCCGCCAACCTGTCCCAGTACCACATCGTCGTCGACGACATCTACATCGCGAACATCGCCTTCTCGGACGCCTTCCAGGGGGCCATCGAGGACAAGCAGGTGGCGCAGCAGCAGGTCCAGACCGAGCAGCAGATCCTCGCCCAGAAGCAGATCCAGGCCCAGCAGGCGGTGGCCGCCGCCCAGGGCCAGGCGGATGCGAACGTGACCCTGGCCAAGGGCCAGGCGCAGGCGACGATCCAGCTCGCCAACGGCCAGGCGCAGGCCAACGCCACCCTCAACGCCTCCCTGAGCGACAAGATCCTCCAGTACCAGTACATCCAGAAGCTGAGCGACAAGATCTCGGTCATGCTCCTGCCGTCGGGCAACGGCACGATCTTCGATCTCAAGTCGCTGCTGGGCCAGACGGCGCCCAGCCCGTCTCCCTCCGCGGCTCCGTAGGTTCCCCCCTGCGTTGGGCATCCCGCTTCCCCCGGTCGGGGCTTCTCCGGCGACGGCATCCGTGAGGAAGTGCGCGGGGTAGGCTTCCGCGATGCGACCGTTCACGTTTCTTGCCGCGTTCCAGGCCGTCATGGACGGTGCCACCCTGGCCGCAGAGGCCCGGCGCGCGGAGGCGATGGGCTTCACCGCCCTCGTCGTCCCTGACCACCTGATCGAGCAGCTCTCGCCGATTCCCGCCCTCGCCACCATCGCGGCCGCAACGGAGCGCCTGCGGATCGCGGCGTTCGTGCACAACAACGACCTGCGACACCCGGCCGTGCTCGCGCAGGACCTCGCCAGCCTGGACGTGCTCAGCGGCGGCCGGCTGGACGTGGCGATCGGGGCCGGCTGGAACCGGCCCGAATACGACGCGATCGGGCTGCCGTTCGATCCGACGCCGGTCCGCCAGGCGCGCCTGGAGGAGGCCGTCGCCGTCCTGAAGGGCTGCTTCGGCGACGGTCCCTTCTCGTTCGCCGGCGAGCACTACACGATTCGGGACCTGGACGGCCAGCCGAAACCGGTCCAGCGGCCGTGTCCGCCCTTCCTGATCGGCGGCGGCGGGCGACGGACGCTCGCGCTGGCTGGCCGCGAGGCGGAGATCGTGGGACTGGCGCCACGCATCCTGTCCGGCCAGCGCCCAGACCCGAGCTCGCTGACCCTGGCCGCGACGGCCGAGAAGATCGGATGGGTGCGGGAGGCCGCCGGCGACCGCTTCGACGACCTGGTCTTCAACATCTACCCGTCCGGCTGGCCGATCACCGTCACGGCGGACCCGCGTGGCGAGGCCGCCCGGGTCGTGGAGCACCTGCGCGGCCGGACCGCGATCGACCTGACCGTCGATGATGTCCTGGACGCGCCGCACGTCTTCGTGGGCACGATCGACGGGCTCGTGGAGAAGTTCCGTATGCTCCGCGAACGCTTGGGCATCTCGTCGTTCATGGTCGGCGACATCGACGAGCTGGCCCCGGTCGTGGAGCGGCTTGCCGGAACCTGACGGTGGGTCGGCGCGTGGCGGGCGTGCCCGCCCGAGCGCGTCGGGCGTGGCCTCCCGAGCCTGCTTGCCGTTCCGACCTAGCGTCCAGTTTCGAGCAGCGCGGCGCCGATCTCCGCGAGGGCGCCGAGGGCAGGGTCCGACGATGAATCGGACCGCAGCTGGAGACATACGTTGTCCGCCCCGGCGTCGAGGTGGGCCCGGACCCGCCCGACGATCGCGTCGACGTCGCCACAGACGATGACCGCGTCGATCAGCCGGTCGCTCCCGGTCCCGGCAAGGTCCTCGTCGCCCCAGCCGAGGCGCCGCAGGTTGTTCGCGTAGTTGGGAAGGGCCAGGTAGTTCTTCGCGAAGGCGCGGGCGATCCGGCGCCCGTCGGCGGGATCCGTGGTGAGCACGGCCGTCTGCTCCACGACCAGGCACGGCTCCGGGCCGAGATGCCGGCGGGCAAAGGCCGCGTGCTCGACCGGGACGAAGTAGGGGTGCGCGCCATCGGCGCGCTCGGCGGCGAGCTCGAGCATGCGCGGCCCGAGCGCCGCGAGCACGACCGGGACGGGCGGCTGGGGCTCCGGCGCGCCGTACGTGGCGGCGGCCATCGCGTCCAGGTAGGCGCGCATCGTCTCGAGCGGCGGCCCGTACGTCCCGCCGCGGGTCGCGACCGAGGGCGCGTGGCTGACGCCGAGGCCGAGGATGAATCGGCCGGGATACGCCTCGCCGAGCGTCCTCGCCCCGTTGGCCATCGCCATCGGGTCACGTGCGTGGACGCTGGCGATGCCCGAGGCGACGGCGATCCGCTGCGTCGCCGACAGCAGGATCGCGGCGTGGCTGAAGACCTCCTTGTTGCCGAGCGTCTCGGGGATCCAGACGGCGGGATAGCCGATCGCCTCGAGCCCACGGGCGGCCGCACCCGCGTCGCTCGCTCCCAGCCGCTGCAGCGCCCAGCTCCAGACCCCCGCCGGACCGAGCATCGTCGCGAGGCGACGTCCCCCGTATCCACCGATTCCACTCATCGATGCGCGCCTCCTCCAGGCAATCCGGGCTCCGCAGCGGCCCGTCTTTCGATCCTGGAAGCCTAGCGACCCGCCGGGCGACGTGCCGGACATGATTCCCGACAGGGAACCGAACCGGGCGCGGGCGCGTCTGGCGTCCATCCAGCTCCAACCGCACCGAGGAACGCACCATGTCCCGCCGCGTCCCGTTCGCGCTCCTGGTCCTCGCGACCCTGCTCGTCCTCCCCACGACCGTTGCCGCCGCGGGACCCGAGCTCCAGGCCACCGTCGTTCCCGGCCGGGAGATCGACGTCGCCGGCTCCGGCTTCCCGGCCTCGAGCGACGTCACGCTGGTCATCCAGCGGAGCAGCCACCCGGACGAGACACGAACGCTCGTGGCCGATGCAGCCGGCTCCTTCACCACGACCATCGATGCCGGTCCCGGTCTCGGCGGCGCCTACACGCTCGTGGCCACCGCGGGACAGCTCACCGCGACCACCCAGGTCGTCGCCGTCGAGACGGCGGGCGGAGCCGGTGGCGGCATCCAGAGTCCGCCCCCGACCGATACTGCGCCGCAGCGGGATCCCGTCCGCAATCCGGCCGGCACTCCGTTTCCGGCGATCCTCGTCATCGTGCTCGCCGGCGCCCTCGGCGCGGGATTGTCGATGCGCCGCGCACGGCAGACCGCTCGGTAGCTCGCGTTCCCGCCTGACCGGCCGACCCGCCGTCGGCTGGTCGGGCCACGCGGGTCAGGCCAGGGAGAGGATTCGCAGCCCGAAGGCGCCGCTCGGCGCGGCGACGATCACCCGGTCGCCGGCTCGTGCACCCATGAGCGCCCGTCCGACGGGCGACGTGCTGCTGATACGCCCGTCAGCGGGGGCTGCCTCGTGGCTGCCCACGATCGTGTACGTCTCCTCGCCGTGGTCGTCCTCGACCGTGACCGTCGTGCCCAGGCTCACGTGGGTCGTCGAGGAGCCTTCGATCTGCACGGCGTCGCGCAGCAGGACGGTCAGCTGGTTGATCCGTCCTTCGAGGATCGACTGCTCCTTGCGGGCCGTCTCGTATTCCGCGTTCTCCCGGAGATCACCGAGCTCGCGCGCCGCGGCGATGCGGGCGATGACGACCGGTCGCTCGACGGTGGTGAGCTGCTCGAGCTCGGCGTGGACGCTGACCATGCCGCTCGCGGAAAGGTAGACGGTGCTGCTCATGATCGGGGGATCTCCGGGGGACGTGAGAGGAGGAACACTGGGCCCGCAAGTCTGACAGGTGGCCCGAGAGCATGCCCGCAACGCCCCGGGCGGTCGTCCTGCGAGGGTTCAATGGGGCAGGCGTGGACCTGCGTGCGGCACCGATCGGTCAGGGAGGCTCCGGCCGGGGCCCGATCGCCGGGAGTCCCGGCTATTCCTTCCCCTCGAGCAGCTGCTCAGCGAGGAAGAGGTTGATCCCGCTGTCGATCAGGTCGAGCAGCTCGCGCATCGTGCGCTCCTCCTCGACCTGCTCCTCGATGAACCACTGGAGGAACTGGAGGCTGCGGTGATCGACGGCGGTCTGCGCTGCGCCGGCGAGCGCGTCGAACTGGCCGGTGACGCGGAGCTCGCTCTCGAGGGCGGCCCGGACCGCCTCCCGCGCGGAGGCATACCGGGTCGTACCGGGTCCGAGGGCGGGCAGCTCGAATGGCACTCCGTTGTCGACGAGGAACGTGATGATCTTCGAGGCGTGCTGGGCCTCTTCGAGGGACTGGGCGCGGAACACGGCCGCCCACTTCTTGAGGCTCTGCGCCTCGAAGTAGAG